>DTTI01000080.1:28045-51496 GCA_012964825.1 Candidatus Neomarinimicrobiota bacterium | reverse complement strand
AGAAGCGCTTGTAGAAGAGGCAAAAAAAGTGAAATTAGGCGATCCCATGAATGTCAACACAGATATGGGCCCTATGGCCTCCGTAATGCAATATGAAAAGGCCCACGAAAAGGTAGATCTTGCTGTGGAACAGGGGGCGCGACTGTTGACAGGAGGAGGCCGTCCGGAAGCTTTCGACAAGGGTTACTACTATTCACCAACGGTATTTGACAGAATGTCGGCTGATATGGAATTAATGAACGAGGAGGCTTTCAGTCCTGTTGTACCAATCCAAAGGGTAAAATCACTTCAGGAAGCCATCGAACTATCCAACGCCACCAAGTATGGCCTTGGTTGTTCTATTTATACCAAAGACCTTGAGTTGGCCATGACGGCCGCTGACGATATAAAAGCGGGAAGCTTTTGGATCAATAATCCTCTTTCAGAAAATAATGCCGCACCTTTCGGTGGCATGAAAATGTCTGGTCAGGGGAGGGAATTGGGCATAGAGGGGCTGAACGAATTCAGAGAGCCAAAGCATATCCTCATCGACTACCGCCAGGAAAAGAAAGATTGGTGGTTTCCCTACGGTTCTGACGGAGAGTAGAATTAACCTGTAACGTGCGTCTTTCTTTTATTGTAGCGCTCATTCTTACACTTCTAAGTGCGGATGATGCGACAGTCCGGACGACACTGAGCTATGGCACTATTAAGTTCACAGCTGTGAAAAACGGCGAATCGAACCGCCGTTATATCTGGCTTCACGGAGATGAGAAGACAGCGGAGATGGCGCTCCAGTATCATATTAAGCGCTACAAAGGGACGGCATTTATTATTAATAACGATGACCGTGTCGTCCTTGTGAACGGTGTTAGGCTGGATCCGAACCGGATCTTTTCCACGGAAGGGACAAAGAAGTCATTGCTTAAGTACCACCCGGAAGTGTCAAAGAATAAACGAAGGGTAATTGCTGAGATGCTGGATGGGGAGAGGGAGACTTTTTTGAAAAAACTACTCCCGCCAGAAGGGGGTCTGGTGATAGCATTGCACAACAACTTTCGCGGATACTCCATCGATTCAGAGATTGAGAATGCAGCTGTCTATTCCGTCAAGCCGAGTCAGAAGCGTCAGGATTTTTTTCTTTGCACCGACCGAACTGATTATGAGATATTGGCCAAGTCGCCCTACAATGTGGTGCTGCAGTCAAATGATGACGATCTCGATGACGGCTCCCTTTCCAGGCTCATGGGACATAAAGGGATAAGGTATGTGAATATAGAAGTCCGGCTGGGGTGGCTGAGCCAGCAGAAAAAGATGCTCAAATATCTTGAGAATAATCTCCCTTAACTCAATTAATAAATTATATAGGATATTTTATTAAAGTATAACATTATACTTATAATCCGGTTATTATTTCATCAACTTCAAAACCGGTCAATGACCGTAACGCCTTCGCCATCGAAATTCTCCATTCCCACCAGCACATCAATCGATTCTTCCAGGGAGACGGTTCGGCTCACAAGACTATTTAAATCGATTTTTTTATCTCTGATCCATTCGAGCATATCTTTGTATCGAAACGCCTGAATGCCATGGCTTCCTACAATCTTCAGCTCCCGAGCGATCACTTTGTCCATGGGAACACCTACCACACTGTCCCTTCCGACAGTCAGGCCGATCTGAACATGACGACCCCGCTTCCTGAGGCAATTGATGGAGTTTCGGCTCACACGTGAGTTGCCGACGGCATCGATGGAGACATGAGCACCGCCGCCTGTTATTTCACACACTTTTTCAACCATAGTTTCTGTTTCAGTGATGTTAACAGTGTGCTGTGCACCGGCCGATCTCGCGAGCTCAAGTTTGGCATCGGTTATGTCCACAGCCACAATTCTTGCGCCTATTGCCGAGGCGATCATGATGGCTGACAACCCCACACCACCGCACCCGTGAACCACAACCCAGTTCCCTTTTGATATTTTGCCTTGGTCCAAAACGCCTCTGAATGCGGTTGCAAAGCGGCACCCGAGAGTGGCAGCCCCCACAAAGTTCATATCGTCCGGTAGGCGGACCAGGTTCCATTCGGCGTATCGTATGGCCACCAGTTCAGCGTATGCACCCCAGGCAGTAAAGCCGGGCTGAAAATCGTTGTCGCAAATATTGGAAAAACCATCTTTACACTGTGGACAGTAACCACATCCGCCGCTGAAAGGGACAGTGACCCGATCACCTTTTTTCCAGGTGCTCACATTGTTTCCCACAGATTCTATAACACCGGCCAGTTCATGGCCAAGGACATGGGGAAGATTGGCGATGGCAGGATCATGGCCCATCCACCCGTGCCAGTCACTTCTGCAGATGCCGTTGGCTTTAACCTGGATGATAACACCATCATCTGTTAGATGAGGATCGGAGACGTCGTGAAGTGAGGGACGTTCTCCAAAGGTTTCGAACAGTACTGCTCTCATTTGTCGGAAACTCTCAGATTAGAGTCAAACCGTAACGCCGTATAAATTACGAACAGACCTTACTGAAAACAGGTTGAATTGATCCTCTCTACGTGAGATATTCCTATCTATCAGATAATGAACTATGATGTCTTTCTACGATAACCTGGAAAAGTGGGATTAGTGAGCAAGGCCGTTTCAGGATTTGGATCAGTTGGATACTCCCTGAAAGTGGGGAAAGAAGTTGGCTTTCGGAAGTTCTTTAAATCAGCCACCTCCAAGAATACCTGCAAAACCTGCGCTTATGGTATGGGTGGTCAGAAGGGAGGCATGCGTAATGAAGCGGGCAACTATATTGAAGTTTGCAAAAAGAGCCTTCAGGCGCAGCTTACCGACATTCAGCCTGCCATTCCTGAAGAACTCCTCACATTGCCTCTGAGTGATTTGAGGCAGAAATTGCCCCGGGAGCTGGAACGTCTTGGCCGGCTCAATTCTCCCCTTTTGAAAACGCCGGAGCACAATCATTTTCTGACAGTGACCTGGGATGAGGCTTTATCCAGGATCAGTGAACGTTTAAAGTTGCTGTCACCCCACAGAACTTTCTTTTACAGTTCAGGCCGTTCCTCTAACGAGGCAGCCTTTCTCCTTCAGATCTTTGCCCGGGTTTTTGGTACCAACAATGTAAACAACTGCTCCTACTATTGTCATCAGGCGTCAGGTGTGGGTTTAGCGAAAACCATCGGCTCAGGAACAGCCAGCGTTGTGCTGGACGATGTGAAACACACTGAAATGATCTGGCTTATTGGAGCGAACCCTTCTTCCAATCATCCCCGGTTCATGAAAGAACTTCTCCAATGTCGTCGTCGAGGTGGGAAGGTGATCGTCATCAATCCTCTGAAAGAGCCGGGCCTTGTAAAGTTTAGGGTACCCAGCGACTGGCGGGCTATGATGCTGGGGGATTGTGAAATCGCCTCCAAATATATTCAGCCAAATATCGGCGGAGATATTTCCCTCTTGAAAGGGGTTGCAAAAGCTGTGGTGGAACGGAGTTGGGTGAATGATGAATTTGTGGCGAATTATACAGATAGATTCGAGGAATTCCAGCAGGAGCTGGAAACTGTTTCTTGGAAAGAAATATCCGATTCATCAGGCGTAGAGAGGAAAATCATTGAGGAACTGGCGGAACAATACGTCAAAGCAGAGAAGGTTATTTTTTCCTGGGCCATGGGGATTACCCATCATGAATTTGGTGTTGGGAATGTTCAATCCATTGTGAACCTGGCCCTGCTTCGGGGCATGATTGGCAAACCACACGCTGGTCTTTTGCCACTTCGAGGGCACTCCAATGTTCAGGGATTGGGTTCCATGGGTGTCACCCCAGCGCTGAAAAGCAGTGTCATGGAAAAGCTAGAGTTGGAACTGGGTGTGGTGATGCCCGAGGCACCGGGAATGGACACAATGCAGTGCATGCAGTCGGCTTTGAACGGAAATATAGACCTGGCATTTTTACAGGGAGGTAACCTGTATTCTGCGAATCCTGACTCTCGGTTTGCTGAACAGTCGTTGAACAATATTCCTTTCAAGGTTTTTCTGACAACAACTCTCAACAAGACTCATGTAACCGCCACTGAAGGAGAATGTATTATTCTTCCAGTGGCGGCTAGAGACGAGGAGAAACAGCCAACCACACAGGAATCCATGTTCAACTTTGTGAGAATGAGTGATGGTGGAATTGTTCGGCTGGACAATGTCCGTTCCGAATCGGATATTATTGCAGAAATTGCCCATTCTGTCCTCGGAGATCATCCCGTAGACTGGCTTCGATTCAAAGAACACGGGCACATTCGAGAAGCTATTGCCAAGACAATTCCCGGGTTTGAAAAAATAGGTGCCATAGATAAGACCAAAGAAGAGTTCCAGATCGGTGGCAGGACATTCCACGATCCCCTGTTTGCCACGGAGAATGGCAGAGCAAAATTCTCTACAGTTTCCATTCCCGATTTAAAACGCGAAGAAGGAGAATTCACTCTTTCTTCTGTCCGAAGTGAGGGGCAGTTCAACACCATTATCTATGAAGAGGAGGATGTTTTTCGTGGGACTGATGATCGGTGGATTGTCATGATGAGCGGTGACGATATGACTTCCATAGGAGTTCAGGAAAATGGTCATGTTCACATAAAAAATCAAACAGGACAAATGAACGAAGTAAAGGTAAAAGCGTTCGATATTCCCAAAGGGAACGTTGCAGCGTTCTTTCCTGAAGCGAATGTGCTTATTCCTAACCTTGTGGACGACCAGAGTAAGACACCAGGGTTTAAGTCAGTGGCGGTAAGGATTACTAAATCTTAACGGCTGATGTTAAACTAAAATTATCGTGAAGATTCAATATTTAAATATACTATTCATGCTGGTGTGGACTTTCCTTCAAGCCCAGCCAACCACTCAAATTCGCTATCGGGAGTCGATGAAGATTCAGGTCCCAATTATCGGTAAGGTAGAAATGATTTCCACAACAGTGGTCGCCAATGGGATGGTGCATGAAAAAGAGGAGTCCAACATAGACAGGTTTGTCTTTAGATGGATGAGTGGCTCTGAGGGATCCATTATTGACCAGTCCAACGGGTACATGGTATCTTATGATAATGAGGATGAAGAATACTGGTACACTACCTTTGAGGACTTAATAGAGGAGAGGGTCAATCCGGACTCATCTAATAGAAAGTCAGTCTCCTTTACAATGGGTGGTGACGATGATGAAGATAGGGAAGAGCCAGTTGTTTCGAGAACAGATCAAGGGATAGAAACAGTTAACGGTATCATTGCCCACAAATGGGTTACCTCAATTGTCAGTGATGATGGGAGAATGATATTTGAGGAGTGGATGGCCGAAGATCTTCCTTTGAGAAAAAAGGCGACAAAGATGCAGAGAAATATCAATGAGAAAATAGGGTTGGCTGTGCGTGAAGAAGAATTCACAGGTATATCAAATGTGATGTCATCTTCAAATAAATTTGATCTTGACCCGATCCCCGGCACCCTAATCAAAATGAACTTGATGGGATTTGAAGAAGATAAAGACGACCCGAAGATGAGAGCATTTTTTGAACTTTTAAATATTGAGGAAGAGGCGTTCAATCCTGACGACTTCCACGCACCAGTAGACTATGAATTTGTGGAGAAGAATTAACGGGAAATTTGTTTCATTAATCAAGGGAGTTAAATCATGAAAAAGTTAATTACATTGTTACTGATCAGTTTAGCCTGGGCGGCAGACGGCCCAAAAATCTACATCTCTTCCGATATGGAAGGTGTGGTTGGTGCTGTCACGGGGGAACAAATGGGACCTTCGGGTTTTGAGTACCAGCAATTCCGTGAATTTATGACGGCTGAAGTGAATGCAGCCATCGAAGGGGCGCGTTCCGCGGGGGCAGGTGAGATACTGGTTGCCGACTCCCACGGAAACGGCCAGAACCTTCTTATCGATAAATTACCCAAAGATGTGAAGATTGTCCGTTCATGGCCAAGGCCTCTTGACATGGTTGGGGGGCTGGATGATTCTTTTGACGGTGTCATATTTCTGGGATATCATGCCAGTTCGGATAACCTGACCGGTGTGAGGGCTCATACCTTTTCCAGTGGCCGTCTTACATCCGTTAAGCTCAACGGAACGCCTGTCACGGAAGGTGCATGGAACGCAGCCATTGCAGGTGAACTGGGTGTGCCAGTTATCATGGTATCTGGGGATGACGCAGCTGTGGAGGAGGTCAGTTCACTTGTTGGAAACGTGGAAGGTGCGGTGGTGAAATGGGCCCTCAGTTTGCATTCGGCAAAGACTCTTCAACCTGAAGCTGCTTATGATCTTATTCGTGAGAAAGCTGCTAGGGCGGTGAAGAATATAAAAAAATATAAACCGTACAGGGTAAAGAACCCGGCAACTGTTGACTTGGGCTTTAAAAACTACAGCCCGGTGGAACTTTTAAGTTATCTTTCTCTGTTTGAGAGAACCGGTTCACATACTATCCGGTTTTCGGCTAAAACCATGGAAGAGGCATCTCGAATCATAACATTTGTATTGATGTATAATGGTGGTAATTCCACTCCTTAGAAAACCGGGAGAATCAATGAACAGTAAGGTTTCCATCAAATTTTATTTTCTTCTCTTGTTGGGTCTTTTTTCGTCCTGTGAAAATCGTCCAGGTCATATCAGAGCGTCCGGGGAATACAGAGAAGTGTCTTCAAAGCTCACGGATGCTGTTAATTATGAGATGAGTGATAAGGGGCTGAATGCCGTCTCCATTGTACTGGTGGATGATCAGGAAATTCTTTGGGCTCGTGGTTACGGTTATGAGGATTTGGGGAAACCGTCAAAAGCCGATGCTAACACTGTTTACCGAGTCGGTTCAGTCTCGAAACTTTTCACGGACATTGGAATCATGCAATTGGTTGAGAGGGGGGAAGTGGATCTGGACGCCCCCATTACCGACTATCTTCCCGAGTTTCGCCCTAGGAGCAGGTTTGACAAGGATATCACTCTTCGACAACTTATGTCTCACCGATCAGGACTCCTGAGGGAACCCTTGGTGGGGAACTATTTTGCTGATGATGAACCGACCCTAGAGGCGACAGTAAAGAGTATCATCGATTCTGATATAATCTATGAGCCTGAAAGTAAGATTAAATATTCCAACGGCGGCATTGCTACGGTGGGATATGTGCTGGAGAGATTGAAGAATGAACCGTTCGCTAGTTATTTAAGGAAAAACGTTCTTCTACCCATGGGGCTTTCTCACAGCGCTTTTGAACCGTTGCCTGATATCATTGATCGCCTAGCTGACGCGACCATGTGGTCTTATGATGGCAGAGTTTTCCATGCGCCTACTTTTGAACTTGGCATGTCTCCAGCCGGAAGCATGTATGCACCTGTTGTGGATCTGGGTCAATTCATGAAAATACTGTTCAACGGTGGTGCAGGACCTAACGGACAGGTGATCGAAGCGGAGACACTTAAGCTGATGCTCACCAGCCAGTTTAATGATGGGAAAGATCAGCAGCATAACATAGGGTTCGGTATCGGCTTCTCACTTTCAGAACAGGCCGGTTACAAACGGGTGGGCCACGGCGGTGCAGTGTACGGATTTTCCACACAGCTTTATGCTTTGCCGGAAGTGGAACTGGGGGTAGCAGTCACTTCCTCAGTGGATGTGACCAACACCATTACACGGCGGCTGGCTATTTATGCCCTCGATTGCCTCTTGGCCGTTGAAAAGGGAAAACCTCTTCCGCATTATGACAAAACAGGACCTGTAGATAAAGAAACCGTGGAATTGCTGGCAGGGCATTTTATTTCTGATAACGGGAGACATCTGAGACTAATTAAAAGGTACGGCACGCTATATATGGAAAACGACAGGATCCAGGCGAGAGTAAGGCGGCATAATGGCAAGCTGGTGACTGATGACAAGATCAGTTACGGTGCCCGTTTGGACTATTCTGAAGATGGTAGTTCTGTTATCATAGATGGAACTGTTTACTATCGTTTGGAATACTCAAAACCAACACCGGTCCAACAAGGGTGGCGGGGTTTAATAGGAGAATACGGGTGGGACCACAATATCCTTTATATCTACGAAGAGCACGGGAAACTGACGGCCCTTATTGAGTGGATGGAAAAAGACATTCTTACAGAAGTGGAGAAAGATCTGTTTGCCTTTCCTTCAACGGGAGGAATGTATCACGGTGAACAATTGAGGTTTAAACGAAATGGAGATGGTATCGCCACTCAGGTTCAAATCGAGAACGGCCCTATTTTCTATAGAAGAGATGTTGGGGTAGAACAGGGCGAAACATTCAGAATCGAACTTTTGAAACCAGTGGATGAACTGCGGGAGATCGCTCTTTCTGCTTCACCTCCAGCCGAACGGAAAAAGAACGAACCGGATCTGGTAGAATTGGAAAGTTTAGATGCCTCAGTCAAATACGATATCCGATATGCTACTACGAATAATTTTATGAGTACAGTCTTTTACCAGTCGGCTCATGCTTACATGCAGCGGCCGGCGGCAGAGGCACTGGTTCGGGCCCATAGAAAACTGAAGACCTATGGCTACGGATTGCTTATCCACGATTCCTACCGGCCGTGGTATGTGACAAAAATGTTCTGGGATGCCACCCCCGATGATAAAAAGATCTTTGTGGCCAATCCTGACAACGGCTCCCGACACAACCGGGGATGCGCTGTGGATCTCACTCTTTATGATCTTAGCACTGGAGAGGTGGTTGAAATGGTGGGCGGCTATGATGAGATGACCGACCGCTCTTTTCCGGATTACATGGGTGGTACTTCCCGGCAGCGGTGGCATAGGGAACTCCTACGGTGGGCCATGGAGTCAGAAGGGTACACTGTATATGAGGCAGAATGGTGGCACTACGATTACAAAACCTGGAATGATTACCCCATTCTGAATCTTACATTTGAAGAATTGGAGAAATTAAATAAGATTTTACAATGACCCAGAAAGGGGCGGGGGTTATAGATTCTCAGATTAATTCAAAGAGGAAGGTGAGAATGATCAAACAACAATGGATTCTTTTATTTGCGGCAGGAATAATTTTCTCTGGATGCACAAATGATGCAACCCTCCGGAAGAAAGCTGATGAACTAGCCCACAAACATATCATTACGGACGGTCATGTGGATATTCCTTATCGTCTTGCGAGAAAGATGGAAGATATATCGGTGAGGACCCAAGGGGGCGACTTTGATTTCGTCCGAGCGAAGAAGGGGGGACTGGATGCGCCTTTCATGTCTATCTATGTGCCGTCATCGTATCAGGAAACAGGTGGTGCAAAATCAAAAGCTGACTCTCTTATCGATCTGGTGGAAAATCTTGCCGGGGATCACCCTGACAAATTTGCTGTAGCGACATCACCAGCGGAGGTTGAGAAAATTGTGGCTGAAGGAAAGATCGCACTCCCCATGGGGATGGAGAACGGTGCCCCCATTGAAGATGACCTGAACAATGTGGCTCACTTTCACAGGCGGGGCGTCCGGTACATTACCCTTACTCACGGAAAAGACAACCAGATTTGCGACTCTTCATACGATACCACGAGCACTTGGGGCGGGATTAGTGATTTCGGCAGGCAGGTAGTTGCGGAGATGAACCGGGTGGGCATTATGGTGGACATTTCCCACGTTTCGGATAACGCCTTTTACGATGTAATGAAAATTACCAAGGCACCAGCCATTGCTTCTCATTCCTCTTGTCGTGCTTTTACGCCGGGTTTTGAAAGGAACATGAATGACGAGATGATCGAGACGCTGGCCGCTAATGGTGGTGTTATCCAGATCAATTTCGGCTCCTCTTTTCTCAGTGAGGAATCCCGTGACAAATCGAATAAAAACCGTGAAAAGGTCCGGGCTTATGCTGAAGAAAATGGCCTCGAAATGGGCGACGAAGAGTTTATGCAATATGCCCGGGAAGTGAGCCGCGAGAATCCTACTTACGCAGATGTAACTGATGTGGCAGACCATATTGACCATGTGGTGAAACTGGCGGGAATTGACCATGTGGCCTTTGGATCAGATTTTGATGGTGTAGGGGACAGTCTTCCTTATGAATTGAAGGATGTCTCCTATTATCCTAATCTCATCTTTCACCTGCTGAAGCGGGGGTATTCCGATGAGGATATTGCGAAGATTTGTTACAGGAACGTCTGGCGTGTCTGGAACGAGGTTGAAAGAGTTGCTAAAGAACTTCAGGCTGCCGGTTAGTATCATAGCCATGGTCGCGCTTATTGTGGTGGTCACATCCAGTGGCTGCGACAGCTGCGGCGGTTTTGGAAGAAGGGGAGCCATTCCGGAAGCACCCTATGGTGTTGCTGATGACACTTTGAAAGTGCATTCAAAGGACTATATCTCGGTTGAATACGTTTACGAGTGTCTGGAGGATGAGAAGGTCCGGTGCTTCTACCACAGCGCTTCAGAATGCATCGAATACGAGTATTCCGAAACCCGCGGTCAGTGCGATACAAAGCGGGTCAGTTTTTAATCTTCTGAGGATTCATTATGATGCTTCCCATCTATCAGGTGGATGCATTCGCTTCCGAGCTTTTCCGGGGCAATCCCGCCGCCGTTGTACCACTTGAGGAGTGGTTACCTGACACTGTTCTTCTATCTATCGCCCTGGAGAACAATCTTTCAGAAACGGCCTATCTGGTACCTGATAGAAATGGCTATCACATCCGCTGGTTCACCCCGGTGGTGGAGGTGGCCCTTTGCGGCCATGCTACCTTGGCCTCAGCGCACGTGGTTTTCAGTGAACTTGGGTTTGATGGTGAAACGATCGAATTCCAATCAAAAAGTGGTCCGCTTACCGTAAAATGTGGAGGCAGCGGTTATATTATGGATTTCCCTGCTGAACCGTCTGACTCTTGTGATGTCCCCAAACCGTTAACTGAAGGTCTTGGGCTTGAACCTGACTTGGTCATGAAAGGAACTGATTACCTGGCCGTCGTTTCTACACAGCTGCAGATTGAAAAGCTGGCACCGGATTTCAGGAAACTTGCCCGGTTAAAATCGCGAGGTCTTATCGTTACCGCGCCGGGTGACGACTGTGATTTCGTGTCCCGATGTTTTTTCCCACAAACAGGTATTGATGAAGATCCTGTCACTGGTTCAGCCCACTGCCAGATGACGCCCTACTGGGTAGATCGTTTAGGAAAGTCGAAACTTGTGGCGAGGCAACTCTCAGCAAGAGGAGGGGAGGTGATTTGCAAAATGCAAGGGGACCGGGTTTTACTTGAGGGACAGGCAGTGAAGTATTTGGAAGGGAAGATAGAAATACCCTTGTAAGGGTGGAACGCTTGAGATCCTCCCATCGTTTAACCTCTACTGTGGTTAAGCGATTAATCCATTGTTTAATAATTCTTTTTCTTTTTCAAGGTTGTACCGTACAACCGCCCAAATCCCCTGAAAATATTTGTGAAATCTTCAATGAAAAAAGAAGCTGGTATAAAGCTGCCAGGCGCGCCGAAAAAAAATGGGGCGTACCCATCAGCGTCACCATGGCCTTCATCTATCAGGAGTCTTCGTACAGGGGCAAGGTTAAAGCGGAGCGAAGGAAGCTGTTGTGGGTAATCCCATGGAAACGTAAAAGCAGTGCTAAAGGTTATGCCCAGGTACTTGATGGAACTTGGGAACAGTATGTAAAAGATGCAGGAGGTATGTTCTCACAAAGAACGGACTTCGACGATGCTGTTGACTTTGTCGGCTGGTTCAATGCTAAGAGCCATGAAAAGCTCGGGATTTCGAAGTCTAACGCTAAGGCGCTCTACCTTGCCTACCATGAAGGGTGGGGCGGCTACAGAAAGGGAACCTACAAGAAGAAAAAAGGGCTCATACAAATCGCCAATAGGGTGGATAAACGCGCGTCCATATATAAGAGCCAGTATAAGCGGTGCAAAAGAAAACTCAGACGGTGGTTTATTTTCTTTTAATCCCCGTCCAATTCCGATTAATTATAACTAATCTTCTTTGATTATTACCGCTGGTATATCCATATCACGATAGAGCCTGTTGAACTGGCCAACCTGGTCTGATACGAGGGCGTTGTACTCTGATTGTTTTTCTTTCCACTGTTTCATGAGGTCGTCAAACCTGTCTTTGCTCCCCTCTGAAACAACGGGTCCCGATCCGTCAATTTTGGACATGAGCTCTTTCAGATCTGCATCCAGGCCGCTATCGAAGTTGACCACATCCTGATATGTTTCCAGTTTCAGGGAGACCACGGATTCCTCCCAGTCGGAAAGCGCCTTTACCGCCGCTTTGCCGGCTTCCACCAGTTTCTCCGTGTCATCCATCCCCTTAATATTTTTCGTGATGCCCTGTAATTGACCTCGAATGGAACGGAGTGATTTGACAGAGCCATACAGATCATTGGTGGTATCATATAGTTCTTCCAGCATGTCCTGTTGCCGGTCGTAGCGGGTGGTGAGATCGTTCCGCGGATCAGGTGCAATTTTGAAAGATGTTTCTGAGTTCTTCTTTCCAAGGTTAATAATAGCCGTATAATTTCCCGGTCCTACCCGGTAACCAGCTGGGGAGCCGGAGGTGAACAGTTTTGGTACTTTTGTCAGGTCAGCCACCCGCATATTCCAGATAAATCGGTTCATCCCTTTTTTGGTGCTGAGACCGGGTGCCCGTTGCATACCCCAGCGGGTTTGTATCGGGTCACCGGCTTTATTGGTAAAGCTCCTTACAGTGTCGCCGTGACTGTTTACTATATTCAACTTAACAGAAGTGGTTGAATCACTCTCAGTACCTAAAAGATATTGGAACACCACGCCACTGGGCGGATTTTTCCCAGCTGATGAGCCGTCTGATCTTCCGCCGTAAGAAATGAGAAGTGTTTCTTTGGGACTAAAGAGATGGACTTCCTTTTTCGCAAGATCGGCCGACAGGTTTTGAAGTGGGGAAAGATCATCCAGGATCCAGAAAGCCCGACCCAGAGTGGAGGCTACCAGGTCATTGTTTCTGAATGTGAGGTCCGTAATGGGAACGATGGGGAGATTCAACTGAAAACGCTGCCACGCCTTACCGTCGTCGAAAGAGACAAATAGTCCCAGTTCCGTACCCGCATAAAGGAGACCTTTTTTCACTGGATCTTCCCGAACCACTCTTACATAAGCGTCATCAGAAATTCCTCTAATGATTTTTTTCCAGGTTTTACCGTAATTGTCTGTTTTGTATATATAGGGCTTAAAATCGGCAAACTTATACCGTGTGAAGGCAATGTAGGCCGTTGCGGGATCGTGGGGGGAAACATCGATGGCATTTACCATCCCTTCCTTAAGGCCGTTGGGGGTCACATTATTCCATGTTTTTCCGCCGTCTTTGGTGACATGTACCAGCCCGTCATCGCTTCCTGCCCAGATTGTTCCTTCTTCGTGGGTAGAAAGCTCGAGATAAAGGATGGTGTGGTAGATCTCGCCGCCGGCCGCTTCGTTTGTAATAGGCGCGCCCCCTTTGCCGAGATTTTCCTTTTTGTTTAGGGTAAGATCAGGACTGATGACTGCCCACGATTCACCTCTGTCCTCCGTTTTCAAGACAACATTCCCCGCGTGGTAGATCATCTGCGGATCGTGGGGTGAAGCCACAATAGGGGCATTCCAGTTGAATCGGTATTTTTGATCAATTGGGTCTGAGCCCAGACCAAGATACTCGTAGGCCATGATACTCCGGCTATTGCCGCTCTCAACATTCAGTTCATTGATGAGCCCTTGGTAACATCCACCGTAGACAAGGACGGGATTGTCCGGGTCGAAAGCGAGATAAGCGCTCTCACAGCCTGCTACCGAGTACCAATCTTTCCAATCGATACCGCCTCGAGCTCGGCTGGCGATAGCCACGGAGCTGTTGTCTTGCTGGCCGCCATAAACCCAGTAAGGGAAGCGGTTGTCAGTAATGACCCTGTAGAACTGAGCCGTAGGCTGGTTCTGTTGAGTTGACCACGTTCTGCCGCCATTAAAAGAGATATTGGCGCCGCCGTCGTTACCATTAATCATGATTTGGTTGTCATGGGGATTGATCCAAAGGTCGTGATTGTCACCATGAGGAGTGCGAACATTTTCAAATGTTTTACCGCCGTCAGTGGATTTCATCACAGGTGCGTTCAGGACGTAAACCGTATTCTCATTCTGGGGATCAGCAAACACATGGATGTAATACCAAGACCGGGCGATAAGGACACGATCTTTGTTCACTCGCGTGAACGATTTCCCGCCGTCATCGGAGCGATAGAGTCCCCATTTATTAGACTCGGTCAAAACCCAGACTCGTTTGGGATTTACGGGGGAAACCGCTACCGAAGTTTTTCCCATTTCTTCAGGCAGACCCTTTTCTAGTTTATCCCAACTGTCGCCACCATCAGTCGATTTATAAATACCGCTCCCCGGTCCGCCGCTTCGTACTTGCCAGGGCAGACGTTGATGGTGCCAAAAAGCTGCGTAGAGTACTCGTGGATTGGTCATATCCATACTGAGATCAGAAGCGCTGGCTAGCTCATCCACAAAAAATATTTGTTCCCATGTCTTTCCACCGTTCTTTGAACGATAGATGCCCCTTTCTTTGCTGCCTGTCCATGGAGTTCCCTGTGCCGCCACATAGACGTGATCGGGATTGTCCGGATGAATGATCACTTTGGAAATATGCCGTGTATTTTTCAGTCCAAGATGGGACCATGTTTCACCACCGTCCATGGATTTATAAACACCATCACCATGAGAGTTTGAAACGCCTCGGACGCAGGCTGTTCCTGTACCCACATAAACAACATTCGGGTTGGATGAAGAAACGGCGATTGCGCCGATGGATCCGACGCCGAAGTGACCGTCTGAAACATTTTGCCACGATATACCAGCATCATCCGTTTTCCAGACACCGCCTCCGGTGGCACCAAAGTAATAGGTGGAAGTGTGACCTACAACTCCCGCCACCGCTGTGGATCGACCACCCCGGAAGGGACCAATGTTTCGCCACTCCATGGCTTGGAAGAGGGAAGTGTCTATTTCGACAGCTGCCAGGGATGACAAAAGAATGGAAAAGAAAGAAACTGTTTGCATATAATGCTTCAAGGGCGATTTCATCATTTTACTCCTTAGTTCACTTAACCCCGGAAACTGTGAATATAGGTCTGTTAGTATTCGAAGAAAAGAAACGTTGAGGCACGGTTCGAAGATATAATCACTGTGAGTTGGTGAAAGGGTGTCACATGCTACCCGTCCCACGTTGGCAGGTACGGGGAGGGTCATTAACTTCAGGTCCACTTGTAATCATGGTTATCAAACGAACATGAAAAGCATTTTGAAGTGGTTTGGAGTTTCTCTCATCATGCTTGTTGCCGTTATGTTGATCCGGACGTTCACGTTTGGTGAAGATGACGTCGATGTTAAACCGATCCCGCTTCTGAATATTGATGAATCAGCCGCTGCTGAACGATTTGCCGGCGGCCTGAGAATTCCTACTGTCGCCTATACAAACCGGTCGAGAATGGACTTTCAGGCGTTCAAAGCTTTTCATGATTATCTTGAAACAAACTACCCGAAGGTTCATCGCTATTTGAAGCGGGAGGTCATAGGTGACTTATCCCTTCTTTACACATGGAAGGGGACAGACCCGTCGCTCAATCCTGTTGTACTCATGGCACACATGGATGTGGTGCCTGTGACAGAGGAGTCTGTAAATGATTGGACCCACGGTCCCTTCAGCGGGAATGTGGCAGACGGCTATATCTGGGGCCGTGGCGCTATGGATGACAAGGCGAGCCTTTTCGCAATCATGGAAGCGGCAGAGTGGCTCTTGGGTGAAGGTTTCTCACCGGTGAGAACAATTTATATCTCATTTGGTCATGATGAAGAAATCGGGGGTACGCAAGGCGCTGCTATAATAGCTGAACATATGGAGCTGATGAAAATTGTACCGGAATTTGTATTGGACGAGGGTGGTGGTATACTTTCAGGGGATATGCTTTCCATTAATTCTATGGTCGCATTTGTTGCTATGGGTGAAAAAGGTTATTTGTCTTTGAGGTTAACCGCCCGCGGCAAAGGTGGACATTCCTCCATGCCGGAAAGGGAGTCCACTATCGGTATACTGGCCATGGCGATCCAGAAACTTCAATTGAACCCGTTGCCTGCTTCCATGACTCCTTCTACTAAACAGATGATAATGGCCTTTGAGCCCGCTATGAAATTCAGCTTGAGATTCCTCGTTGCTAATCTGTGGCTTATGGAAAAACCGTTCGTAAGATATGCTTCAGGAAAACCAACTCTCTCTGCTATGATGCGGACTACAACGGCACCTACAATAATTCAGGGTGGTGTCAAAGACAACGTAATCCCTCCCACAGCTACAGCGGTGGTTAATTTCAGACTCAGGCCGGGCGACAGTATAGATTGGGTGTTAGAGATGGCAACAAGGATTGTGAATGATGAGCGAGTTGATATTGAAATTGAAGAAGGTTTCGCTAGTGAGGCATCCAAAGTTTCAGTTACCAGTGCGCCTCAATTCGATCTTTTGGCAAGAACTATCCGTGAAGTTTTCCCAAAGATTGTTGTTGTCCCTGGTCTCAGTCCGGGAGGTACTGATTCGAAGCATTTCCAGGAACTAACGCCTAATATATATCGGTTTATTCCATTTGATAGATTTCAAGGCAGGATAGAGGGTGTCCATGGTACCAATGAAAAACTGAGCGTCAGAAGCCTCAAAGACGGGGTCACATTTTATGTCCAGCTTATAAGAAACGGAGGCAAATAAAGATGGGTGACACAAGAATGAAGAACAATTTTCTCATTCTGGCAATCATCGGACTGCTTGGGTGCAGCACAGACAAGCCTCCCGAAAAACAGTATGATCTGATACTCACGGGAGGCACCGTGGTGGACGGGCTGGGTAATCCATCCTACCGAGCGGATGTAGCTGTAAAAGGGGTTACAATCGTTTCAATTTCCAGAGAAGGATTGAATCGAGAGGATGCTCTAGATGTTCTGGATATCACCGGACGTGTGGTAAGCCCTGGATTCATCGACAATCATGCGCACATCCAGACAACCATTCACGAACATCCGCTGGCAGAGAATTTCACTAGGCAAGGCATCACAACGATTCTGGCCACACTACATAGTGGTGATCAGCCGTGGCCACTGGATGAATATGCAGCATCTCTGCGAGTGGCACCGAATGTGGGATTCTATGCCGGACACACCTGGACGAGAAAACAGGTGCTGGGTCTGGAGAATAGAGCCCCATCGGAAGATGAGCTGGATAAAATGCGGTGGTATGTTGAGGAGTCCATGAAACAGGGCGCCATAGGTTTTACAACAGGTCTATTGTATGTACCAGCCAATTTTGCAAAACCTGAAGAAGTAATAGAACTGGCTAAAGTGGCATCTCGCTATGGTGGTATTTACGTCTCTCACATGCGGAATGAGGCAACAGATCTATTAAAGTCTGTTAGAGAGACTATTCGCGTTGCAGCAGAAGCGAGGATTCCTGCACAGATCAACCACCACAAGGCATCCGGTATTTCCCAGTGGGGTTGGTCCGAAAAGAGCCTTGCCATCATTGATTCAGCCAATGCTGAAGGGATCGACATTGTTCACGATCTGTATCCGTATACGGCTTCCAGTACCGGGTCTTCCATCCTTTTTCCACAGTGGTCTCTGGCTGGTGGCAGAGAAGGATTTGCTGCTCGCATTGCTGACCCAGAACAGCGCCGAAAGATTGAAAGCGAGATGGTTGATATATTCACTAAGGATCGCACTGGAGGTGATCTTCGCAGGATACAGTTCAGGGTTCTGCCCATTGATCAGTCATACAATGGTAAACGGTTAGCTGATTATGCAACTGATCGGGGTCTTCCCAACATTTTGGAAACAGGGATTCAGCTGGCCATTGATTTGCAACTGAAGGGCGGGTTTTCGGCCATTTATCATGCAATGGATGAAGGAGATGTCATCAGAATTATGCAGCATCCTTTAGCCATGATCGAAACGGACGGTGATCCAGTCAGTTATGGTGTTGGGTATCCCCATCCTCGTAGCTACGGCGCTTTTCCTAGAGTTCTAGCCAGATATGTGAGGGAATTGGGTGTCTTGTCCCTTGAAGAAGCTGTCAAGAAGATGACGTCCATGACAGCGGACCGGATCGGTCATAAGAATCGCGGCCGAATTGAAGAAGGAGCTTTCGCTGATCTTGTGGTATTTGATCCAGAAACGATTCAGGATCAAGCCACCTATGCTGATCCTCACCGTTATCCCACGGGTATTGATCACGTGATAGTAAACGGTAAGTTGGCTATTCGGGCTGGGGCGCTTACTGGAGAACGTTCGGGAATGTGGCTTAGAGGCCCGGCGAGACGCTAGGATTAAACATCATTAATGTGGAGAATCTGAGATGAGAAACAGACTATGCCTAAAAACGATTTCTTTGGCACTTTTGGTGCAGTTTGCTCAAGGGGAGATGCCGAAGGTCCTATCAATGAAGGAAAGGGCTGAAGTTAGGGACCGATGGTTAAAAGATCGGGTGGAGACAGTTCTCCCTGACCTGCTTCGCCGGGAGAAGATAGATATGTGGCTCATTATTGCACGGGAGTACAACGAAGACCCGGTCATAAGAACCATGCTTCCAGGTACCTGGCTCAATGCCCGCCGGCGCACAATCTTAGTGATCTATGATCCAGGAAAAAATAAACCGTTGGAAACGCTAGCTGTGGCACGGTACGATGTAGGGGAGGTTTTTAAAAAAGCGTGGGAAAAGGAAAAACAGCCGGACCAGTGGAAACGCCTTGCTGAGCTTATTGCTGAACGGGATCCCAAAAAGATAGCGGTGAATCGGTCTGAAAATTATGGACTGGCTGACGGCCTTGCCTCTACTGAATATGAGGCGCTGAATGCAGCCCTGGCTCCCAAATATAAGAAGAGAATAATTTCCGGAGAGAAACTGGCTGTGGGGTGGCTGGAAACCCGGACATCAGGCGAAATGGTTGTTTACGAACGGATATGCAGGATTGCACACGAAATCATTAAAGAAGGCTTCTCGGAAAAAGTGATTCAGCCCGGCGTCACCAGTACAGACGATGTGGTTTGGTGGTATCGAGAGCGAATACGGGAACTAAAGCTGGTCACCTGGTTTCATCCTACAGTTGACATTCAGAGAGCTGAGACAGGTTCTTTTGATTTTCTCACCACCTTTTCCAAGACAGATCGGCCACAAAATGTCATTATGTCCGGTGATGTATTGCACGTTGATTTTGGCATTACTTATCTTGGCTTGAACACAGATACCCAAGAGCACGCCTATGTCTTGAGAAAAGGGGAGACTGATGTTCCTGAATATCTAAAAAAAGCACTTGCAGCCGGGAACCGATTACAGGACATACTGACTGGTAACTTTAAAGTGGGTCGAAGCGGGAACGATGTACTAAAAAGGTCTTTGGATCAAGCGAAACAGGAAAGGATCAAGCCTATGATCTACACTCATCCAATTGGCTTTCACGGCCATGCTGCCGGGACCACTATCGGCATGTGGGATTCCCAGGGGGGTGTCCCGGGACACGGTGACTACCCGCTTCATGCCAATACAGCCTACTCCATTGAACTGAATGCCAAAGTTCAGGTAGAAGAGTGGGGCAAAGAAGTAGCTATCATGCTAGAACAGGATGCATTTTTTAACGGAGAGACTGTTCAGTACATTGACGGCAGACAGACGGAGTGGATCCTCATACCTTGATCTGATCGGTATGGAAAAAGCTGGACAATTTGACAGCATTCCTATTATAGATATGTCGGGGTGGTTTTCAGCAGATAATCGCTCCAAGGGATTGGTAGCTGAAAAAGTAAGGAACGCATGCTTAAGATCAGGATTTATGTATCTTAGAAATCATGGCATGAGCCAGAAGGTGATTGCGAATGCCACAAAAGCAGCAGAAGATCTTTTCTCTCTTTCGCTAAACACTAAACTGAGCATACATGATGATAATCTTGGATATTATCGTGGATATATTCCTATTGATGGCGAGAGTACCGACCCCGATAATTCTGGGGATTTGAAGGAGGCCTTCGATGTTGGGCTTCAGATAAAGATAGATGATCCACAATATCCTGGTTATAAACGTATGAGTGCGCCGAATCTCTGGCCAGAGGATTTGCCTCATTTCCGGAGTTCAGTGGAAGCATACTTTGAAGCCGCTATGGGCTTGGCTAAAACACTTTTCAGGCTTTTTGCTGTATCTCTTAACTTGAATGAGAATTACTTTGATTCCATTACAGACATGCCCATTGCTCAGATGCGTCTTATACATTATCCCCCTAATGAATCAACCGTTTCCAACGAAAAGTTGGGCATAGGTACACACACAGATTACGAATGTTTTACACTACTTATTCAGGATGAAACAGGGGGACTTGAATTAATGAATGCGGCAGGAAAGTGGATCGATGCTCCCCCTATCGATGACGCAATTATTGTCAACATAGGGGAGATGATGTCACGGTGGACCAACGGTCTATTCGCGGCAACGCCACACCGCGTTCGGAATCATCCATCAGCCGATCGCATTTCGATTCCTTTCTTTTTTGCTACAAATTATGATACGGAGATTGTTTGTTTGGAAAGTTGCTATGATGATTTGAACCCTCCCAAATTTGAACCTGTTATGGCTGGTGATTATCTTGAGGAGCGACTGAATTCCATATACGGATCTGTCGCAATCTGATGTCGAAAATCAAATACCGTTCAACGAAAGATCAGTTTACACATTTTTCTTCTATGCCGACCAGGTGGCGTGATATGGATTTCCGCCAACACGTCAATCATGCTGCTTACCTTACCTATCTGGAAACTTCACGACTGGAGTTTGCTCACAATTTTTTTGACAAAACCCACACCTTTATTATGGTATCTCTTACAGTTGATTACCATAACCAGCTTACCCATCCCGCCATTCTTACTATAGGACAGAAAGTGGTTGATGTGGGAAACAAGAGTTTCAAAATGCTGGGGGCCATATTCAGGGAAGAAGAAGTAAATCCAACTGTTACTACCCTTGCAACCTTGGTCTGTTTCAATTATAAAACGCAAGTGACATGCCCGGTTCCCCAGGCCATCCGAGAGAGGCTTAACGAGTGATTCTCAACAGTTATCAAGTTACTGAAAAGCCGTCTCGGGCTGTTATCGGTCTCCACGGCTGGACCGGTGATGAATATTCCATGGAGCCTATTGCAATATCTGTCAAGGCTCCATCTGCAAAATGGGTTATGCCCAGGGCACCTTACAAAGCTGATACGGGAGAGGGATATACATGGTTTAGCGGCAGCGATGAAACCGGTTGGAAATATGACAAAACACTTGAGATGATGCCTGAACTTATTACAAAGGTTTCCAGTGATGGTTTTGAGAATCGACATATCTTTTTTGTTGGTTTTTCCATGGGTGCCGGTCTCTCACTGCTTACAGCTGGACGACTTCCTTTTCAAGTGGGGGGAGTGGTAGCCATTTCCGGATTCATAAAAAACAGAGAACTTTTTACTTCCAAAATGACCAAACAGAGCCTTGGCACACCAATTCTCATTCTGCATGGTAACCACGATAAACTTGTATCACCTCGAAAAGCTGAAGAAACCGTGGATTTTTTGAAAAATTTAGGATATAGTGTCCGTTACCAAACCTATGATGCAGGACACAAGGTTCCTAATGAGGCAATGCACATTATTAAATCATTCATTGAAGATGATGAGATTGAAGTAAAAAATGTTTTTCCGGGTGAGATATCTTCAGCCGTTTAATTGATTCTTCTGATATGAACGCAACTATTCATTTTGAAATAAATATGGTTGAAATATGGAAGTAGTAATAACGCCTGATAACCGGTTCCATGATTTGAAGGATTATCCCTTCGAACCCAATTATTTATCTTGTGATGGGGTTCAAATGCATACAGTGGATGAAGGAGATAATGACAATGAAGTGGTTCTGATGCTCCACGGAGAGCCGACCTGGTCATTCCTGTATAGAAAGATGATCCCCATTGTAAGAGATGCCGGTTTTAGGGTCGTGGCTCCGGATTTCATCGGTTTTGGAAAATCGGATAAGCCAGTGGATAAGAGTGTTTACACCTATCAGCAGCATGTAGACTGGATGGCCGCTTTTCTTCGCAAATTGGATCTGAAAAATATTACTCTCTTTTGTCAGGATTGGGGCGGTCTTATCGGACTACGCCTTGCTGCTGAACATGAGCACCGGTTCAAGAGGATTGTGGCAGCCAATACAACACTGCTAACAGGTGACCTGAAGATGCCCAAGGCATTTTTAATCTGGCAGAATTTTTCACAGAAGGTGAAATTATTTAGCGCCAGTAGGATTGTAAACAGGGGTACTGTAAACAAAATTGACGAGTCAGCGAAAAAAGGGTATGATGCACCCTTCCCATCAGAGAAATACAAGGCGGGTGCACGTATTTTTCCTACACTGGTGCCTACAAAACCGACAGATCCTGCCACAGTGCCAAACCGTGCGGCGTGGGAAATACTGAAAAGGTGGGAAAAGCCGTTCCTGACCGCTTTCAGCGATTCCGATCCTATTACAAGGGGAGGCGAAAGTTATCTGAAAAAAGTAATTCCCGGCGCGAGAGATCAGGATCACGTCATTATTAAGGGTG
Source organism: Candidatus Neomarinimicrobiota bacterium (assembly GCA_012964825.1). NCBI lineage: Bacteria > Pseudomonadati > Fidelibacterota > Fidelibacterota bacterium. Next base: position 28,857 of record DTTI01000080.1, on the reverse strand, counting down.
CTGGCCATTTCCTTCAGGAGGACAAGGGAGAAGAACTGGGCAAGCTGGTGGTGGATTTCATTTCCCGGAATTAGAATCTTTCAGAATAATAAACTAAAACCTCATCCGTCTTCATTAATCTGGAGTCTATCAGATGTGTCTTATATCTATGGTTTTGGCCCTTTTACAACAAAATTATCTTGTACCTCAATTTTATAAATATAGTTTACTAGAGTTGTTGGTCTTTGGGAGAGGGCATATCAACGTAACAGGTTCTTCCATTTAATCTAGAATAGGGGGGGTACCTATGTCTAACTTTAGAATCCTTGCTGTTTCCTCAGTTTTCTTATCTACTACTCTCTTTGCACAGTATAACCCTGAGAACCATGTCGTAACAGTTTCCAGTTACGATCTCCGTTATTTAAGCGACGTGGAGGAAGGGAGCTCGGAAGAACGGAAGGAGCTGTTTGAAACCTATTTCAAGAAGATGAATGAATCCAGTGATCTGTTGATTAGCAATCTTGTTTTGGGCCACTATTTCGGCGGTTCCTCAAACCAAGTAAAACAGATGGCTGAATGGAAGTCATTGGCTGACGCCGACGCATGGCTCGTGTCCGGAGGAGATCGGCGCAAGAAGGCCTGGCCAGACAAGGAAGAGCGCAAAGCATTTCTGGACAAGTATAATAAATACTGGGTGGGGAATCATACCGATCTTGCTGTAAGAGAACTCGTGGCGAGCCGCGTCAAGCGGTACAACAAAGGCGCCGATGAGAACACGATCGTTTCCGTTCAAACTCGGAACCTGAAACCGATGTCGGAGGTGGAAGAGGGCT
>DTTI01000080.1:27556-28007 GCA_012964825.1 Candidatus Neomarinimicrobiota bacterium | reverse complement strand
GAAAAAGCAGTTTCAGCGCATGTTTCCAAATGGCACGGCGAAGGCCAGTGGAATCAGTTTGGCTCAAAAGTGATGAGTGGTCCCAGATCAGGACAATATTTTATTGGAACAACCAACCATTACTGGAAAGATTACGATGAGCGAAAAACCAGCGACTCCCACGATAAAGATTGGGAAAGAATTTTTAACACCTATGTTGAAGAGAACAGCGGTATGCGTTACTATGTCAAAGTGCCTGACGCCAGCTATAATGACCGGCGTTCCCCAATGTTTTTACTCACATATTACAATCTTAGCCCGGCGGCCGTAGGAAAAAAACTGGACCTGATCAGGAAGGCTAAAGAAGCGGCTGAAAAAACAAAATATGAAAGGTCTTGGGGTGTTTACCAGGTTCGTGGCGCAAACAGAGTTCTGGCGATTGCGTTCAGAATGGACGGTATGGTCGACATGG
>DTTI01000080.1:25078-27485 GCA_012964825.1 Candidatus Neomarinimicrobiota bacterium | reverse complement strand
ATACTAGCTATTCTGGAAAGTAGAACCGTGATTGAGAATCAATGATCGTATGCCTTTTCTCCAGCTTCTACTAAAAAAGTAAGTCTGTTTCTTTCAGGCGGGATGGGGCAGGTGGTAAAAGCGTTAAAGGCACAGGGGAAGTTTAACGCCTTGTTGAAATCGAGAATTATATTTCCTTGATCATCAGGTTCATCAAGTAAAAGAAATCGACCACCGGGGAACGTCTCCTCGCCGGTAGTTCCATCCATGAAAATGACAGACATTGATTCACCGCTGGTATTGGGTTCCAGGCCGTATTTATTTCCGTTTCTTTTGAACGTTATTATACCCGGCGCCTGTTGATCATATTCGATATCCCTTATATTGGTAATTGTTCGTGTTCTGGTTTCAGGATATGCCTCATATTGTCCCATGATTCGCCAGTCGTTATCAACGGGATAGAAGTTCAAGTTCAGCGGTTTTTTTAGAACAGGGTTCTCGAAATTTCTCAATCTCACCGCATAATTCCCACCGCTCTCTAGAATGAACCATTGAAACGACTTCCATGAGAACAGATTTGGACGTTCATCCAGCAAGAATGTGAGGCTTGACCGATCTTCCTGATCATTGTGAGTAACCGGTTGTGAGTAGTCAAACTTTATAGACTCTCCTGATTTAATGGCGACTCCGAAGTTCTCCGGGAATTCCTGTGGAAAGATCAAATCATTGTCCGAGCCGGAGCCAATACTGTTTTCACCCTCCTTTAGCCAGTAAAGCCCCACCAGGTTGAGGTAACCTTTTCCCGATTTAAGAAATTTCACCCGGCTCTGGCGAAAGTCCATAACCTCCTTTTCATAATTGGGGTCCGCAACCATTGTCTTTTCACAGGAGATAAGGAGGAGGCAAGAAAAAAGAAAATATCGATATGTTGAGCTGATTGGCTTAACCATGGGTGTTAGAACCTTAACTGGATTAAATATAGGCATGAAAATTACTGTATGCCACCAGCCTGACTTATAAGGATGAGAAGTGCATTTTGTATTGCGAGGTGTCCATCCTTGTTCAACCACCATTCATTCAAAGAGTGTCCATGTCGTCCGGTGCCTCCTCGTCCAATGGTGATTGCTGATATATTTTTTGAAAACGGGATATTCGAATTGGTAGAGCCGGAACCCAGCCGGGGAGTACTGCCAAGATAAAGTATACTCGCCATTGCTCGTTGAACTAGGGGGCTCTTTTCATCAGTGGTCCCTGCCGGTCGGTCTCCAACCATGTGCATATCTACTGTCATTTGAGCATCGGTTCGCCCCAAGGTGTTCTGGTCTTTCAGTGCTTTCTGAATGGTTTTTTGAAAAATATCATCCATTTTTTGAAGACGTTCAGGACTTTCAGATCTCATATCCACTTCCATCCAAGATTCGAACGGAATTGAATTGACGGATGTGCCTCCGCCGATACGACCAACATTATAACTAACCTTTTTTCCCGGAGAGCGACTGTACGGGTCAGCTTCTTCAGAAAAATATTCAATGGCACGGCCCAGGGCATGGTGTGGATTTACAAGTCCAAAGGCACCCCAAGAATGTCCTCCAGGACCTTTGAATGTTACCCTGTATCGGTGAGACCCTACAGCGGTGGTAACTATGCGATCAAGACCACCACCGTCAACGGCGATATAACTGTCAACAGATATCTTGTCTGAGTTAAACAGATGTTTAACACCCCTTAAGTCGCCTAAACCCTCTTCTCCAACAGTGCCGGCGAAATAGAGTGTTGCATCTGTTCTTATATCAGCATCAATAACAGCTTGGAGCAGGGTAACGATTAAAGACAGTCCCCTGGTATCATCGCCAATGCCGGGCGCAAAAAGTGTGTCACCGTGTGTTCTTACTGTTACATCTGTGCCTTCTGGGAAAACAGTATCAAGATGTCCTTCAATAAGGACCGTTTTTTCACCCGTTCCGTCTCGCCTTGCCACAACATTGCCCTCTTCATCGATAATAACTTCATCCGCTCCTGCATTTCTCAACAGATCGGCAAAAGCTTTGGCCCTGACAGATTCCTTGAACGGTGGTGCTGGTATTTCAGTAAGATAAATAAGATTGTTGTGCGTTGTAGACTCAAGTTCGACGACCCTTTTAAAGGCCTTCTTTATTTTGGGATGATCAGCAAGTTTCTTGATTTCCTTTACATATTTTCGATCCGGTTTGACACTATCACCTGCTTTGAGGTGTGGGATCAAGAAAAACCCTACAATAGCCAAGAGATAATAAAACTTGTAAGATCGTATAATGATTGCCATTGTCTTAATCCCCATAGTTAAAGATAAGGTATTAACCAATTGACCTCTAAAGCAATGATTCGTAGTATCTTTTTCCTCGGATGTGAGATAATTACACTGAACAAATGAAACAGTTCAATATCAACT
>DTTI01000080.1:0-24978 GCA_012964825.1 Candidatus Neomarinimicrobiota bacterium | reverse complement strand
TTTCCTCGGATGTGAGATAATTACACTGAACAAATGAAACAGTTCAATATCAACTTTCAAATCATTGCCTTACTGTCAATTATTGTAATCGGATGCGACAAAATGGATGTCAGTATCAGTGAAGAAACGAGGAGTATAAAAACCTACCCTTTTTCAGACCCCAATCCCATACCTATGCTTGTGAAGGATAGTCGATTATATCCCTATCACTCGTTCGATGGTTACAGTCATGAAGGCAAATCTCAAGAATGGAAAGTGTTGAAACTTGAGAATCCTTTTATCGAGGTAACTGTCCTGCCGGAAGTTGGGGGCAAGGTGTGGGGTGCTATAGACAAATCAAATGGGGAAGAGTTCATCTATCGTAATGAGGTGATGAAGTTTCGGAATATCGCCCTACGAGGACCGTGGACATCTGGGGGTATTGAATTCAATTTTGGTGTCATCGGGCATACCCCTTCTACGGCCACACCTGTGGACTATACGACGCGCACCAATTCCGATGGCAGCGTGTCTGTTATTGTGGGTTCTATGGACTTGCCGTCAAGGACTCATTGGCGTGTTGAAATCAATCTTCAAAAGGATCGTTCCAGTTTTGAAACAAAGGCGTTGTGGTACAACCCAACAGCTCATACTCAACCCTACTACAACTGGATGACCGCTGCCGCATTTGCCCGCGATGATCTTGAGGTTGTATTTCCGGGTAATCAATATTTGAAACATAGCGGTGAGGTGAAATCTTGGCCGGTTGATAATAAAGGGAGGGACCTTTCTTTTTATGATAACAATCGTTTTGAGGGTCACAAGTCATACCATGTTGTAGGCGAACAAAAAGACTTCTTTGGCGGATACTACCATGATGCCGAGTACGGTTTTGGTCACTGGGCGCCTTATGAAGAAATGCCGGGTCAGAAGCTTTGGTTGTGGGCGCTTTCCAGGCAGGGTGGGATTTGGGAGGACCTTCTCACTGATACAGACGGACAATACATCGAATTTCAGGCCGGAAGACAGTTTGTTCAGTTTTCACCGTCAGACCATGTTAATCCAATCAAAAAAGCAGGCTTTGAACCGCATTCCTCAGACAGTTGGAGCGAAACCTGGTTTCCGCTAAAAGGAACCGGAGGGATGGATGAAGCATCATCATTGGGTGCCATGGGTGTTAAAAAAGAGGGCGATGTGATCCGGGTTAAAGTTCACTCTTTTAAGGAGAAGAAAGGTGAGGTAGAAGTTTTCAGTGATGGGCGGAAACTGTTAGAAGAAAAAGTTTCATTCTATCCTATGGTGCTCAAGGACTTCTCTGTTTCGGTTCTTGGTGAAAAGTCTTATGAAGTAAAAGTCAATGAATTGAATTTACACTACAGATCTGACCGGCAGAGTCTTCGTCTGAAGCGCCCCTTTTCAACAGACTCTGAAGTATTAGCCGGTGTTCCTAAAACGGAAAGAACGGTCAATCAAGGGATGGAATATCTGAAAGCCCGGCGTTACGGGATGGCCCGGGAAGCTTTTGAACTGGTCCTGGCCGACAGTCCGAACCACCCGGGTGCTCTAAAAGGGATGGCAGATCTCTATTTTAGAAGTGGACAGTATCCTGAAGGTTTGAATGCTGTTTCTAAAGTTCTTCAACTCAACACTTATGATGCGGAAGTGAACTTTATGGCCGGCAATCTCTACAGGGCTGTGGGCGATTACACAAATGCGAAAGAATCCTTCGGTTGGGCGGCACGATCCGTTGGATACCGGTCAGCGGCCTATACACAAATAAGTGAAATCGCTCTTTTGGAAAAGAATTATGATTCTGCTCAGATCTACGCCACAAGAGCGATTTCTTACAATGACGCAAATACATCAGCACTACAGGTGCTGGCCCTTACCGCCAGAAAGAGGGGGGATAAACAGGAAGCTGAAAAGCATCTATCCAGGCTGCTGGAGATTGATCCTCTGCATCATTTTGCCAATCTTGAAAAGTGGTTTCTTAGATCATCCACAAATACCTGGAGTTCATTTATAGATTTAATCCAAAATGAGTTTGCTCAACAAACCATCCTTGAACTGGCCATTTCCTATCACAATAGAGGGTTTAAGGATGAAGCAGTGACATTGCTTGAACAAGCACGTTTCAAGAAAGAAAATCCTCTTCTTTTGCTCTGGCTTTCCTATTTGTTGGAGGATAAAGATGCGCTTTCAGCTATTGGGGCAATCCCTCCTGACTTTATTTTTCCCTACAGGCGAGAGACCATTCCCGTATTACAGTGGACCGTTGAACAGGGTGATGACTGGAAGTTTGTCTATTACCTGGCCCTGAACCTCTGGGGAAAAGGAAGGAATGCCGAAGCGATCAGACTGATGGAATCACTCGGAAATGAGCCTGATTATGGGCCATTTTACATCTCAAGGGTATCACTGAACAAAGATCTTGGTACAACTAATATTGAGAATGATATACAACGTTACTTTGAATTAGACACCAATCTGTGGCAAGGATGGCTTTACGTGATCCAGTATTATCAGAGTAATAATATGTGGGACAGATCCTATGGACTTTCTCAAGAGGCCATGAAGCGATTTCCGAACAATTTTAATGTAGAGATAACACATGCCCGATCTCTCTTGTTTACAGGTCAACATAATGATGCTGCGGAACTGCTGAGATCATCGAAGGTGCTTCCTTCAGAACATTCCCGTTTCAGCCGACAGTTTTACGAATGGGCCTTAATCAAAAAGGGCTTGGATCACATGAAACGAAGTGAGTATTCAGATGCTGTTGTTGCGCTGATAAAGAGCAAAGAATGGCCTGAGAATCTCGGTTTAGGTAGGCCCTATGATCCCGATGAGCGTCTTCAGGATTATTTACTTGGTGTCAGTTATGAGCGTTTGGGGCAGAAGGCTGATTCTGAAGCAGCGTACCGGGTTGTTATGGATTATACTGGAGAGCATCCAGATTCGAATCTTCTCAGAACTTATCTGGGATATATTGTTCTGATGACGAAAGGAGAGAGTGAGGCGGCAGCAAGCATCGAAAAAATAATTGATTCACGGAAATCTGTAGAATCACAATGGGTGAGCGCAATAATCACTTCTGATATAAAAAAAATAAAGGATCTCGAACGGTCACACTCCAATCTCTTCCAGAATTTTGAGCTGAAGCTACTTAAAGAAATTATTGAGATAATCAGCTGAACTAATTACATAATGTTAAATAGAGATTGAACCTTTCCTAAAATCTGTTTCTCCCAAAATAGCATTGATGAGTACAGGTTGACCGCTTCGCGAAATACTCAGACTGTCCTTACAAACCTTTTCCAGGTTTTCAATGGAATCCAATAAAAATCCCTTTCCGCCATATCCTTCGGCGGCAACATGATAATCTGTGTGGGTAAGTAAAGTGGCAACATCATTCTGGAATATATCTACCTGTTCCCGTTTGATTTGAGCCCAGCCTGCATCATTTCCTACCAATGCGATAACGGGAAGTTTATGGCGGGTGAATGTGTCGAATTCAGCAAGGCTATAGGCTACTGATCCATCTCCATAGATGATCCAGACATCAGAATCGGGCCGGCAAATTTTCGCACCAAGAGCAAATCCAGCACCAACGCCAAGTGTTCCAAAAGGGCCCGGATCGAGCCAAGCCAGTGGGCCCCGGGGAGAGACGATGTATGAAGCAGTGGCGACGAAGTCGCCACCATCGGCCACTAACACTGTTTTTCTTGAAAGATGACTATCCAATTTTTTCAAGAGATTTATGGGATTCAAATTGCCTGTAGATTCCACAGCTTGTTGCTCAATTTCTTTTTCCCGTTCATTCCCCAACTCCTTTAGGTGAACTAACCAATCTTCCCAGCCACCGCTGTTTTTTTTACTGATATCAGCAATGGACTGGATAGTCACGGCCGGATCGGCCAGAATGCCCAAGTCCGGTTTCCTGTTCAAATTGAGATCTTGCTTACTTCTGTTGATGGATACTACCGGGGTAGACCGTGGAATTTTTCGCCCGTAGGCCAGTCTGAAGTCAAAGGGAGCTCCCGCAAGCATAATGAGATCGGCCTGTTTCAGGGCATCCGATCGTCGGTGTCTGAAGAAAATACCGTCATCTTGTCCCAAAAGTCCTCGAGCCGTTCCGCTTAAATAGGTAGGAATTCCCAGTTTCAAGATAGCATCCCGTAGCGCTGGCACAGCCTCTGCCGACAGCATTGCCTGACTGCTCACCAGCATGAGTGGACTATTAGCAGCTTCAACCATTCTGGCAGCTTTTTGTGCGTGATCCTGCCGCGGCTGTGGAGCAGTTATCTCTTGGTGTGAGAAGTCTGAACGAGCATTATCACCAAAAAGTCTCTTGAGATGCCAATTAAGGTAAAATTTTTCTAAGGGATTGCTCCCTTTCCCTGAAGTTAGGCCGTACCATTCTCGGATCACCGATTCTGGATAAAGAAGATCCACAGGGAATTCAATAAAAACGGGTCCCGGTACCCCTTTATAGGCTTGTTCAAATGCTTTATCTATAACCGCATCTATATCCCGGACACGATTAACTGAACCGGCCCATTTTACGTGAGGTCGTAGCAGGGCCATCTGATCAATATCCTGAAGGGCTCCTTTACCCTTTAAAACAGTGGCCGTGGCGCCACCGATAAGGATGACAGGTGATTGAGCCATTTGGGCATTTTTAACTGCTGTAATGGTATTGGTCAGGCCTGGTCCGGCTGTTACTACTGCAACACCAGGTTTATCAGAGAGTCTTGTTACCGCATCAGCTGCGAAAACCGCAGTGACTTCATGTCGAACATCGATAACTGATATCCCTTTCTCCTTAGAAGCCACCAGAATAGGGGAGATATGGCCGCCGCACAGAGTGAAAATATGCTCGGTACCAAATTTTAGGAGAACGTCAGCAACTTTATGCCCGCCATGCCGGGTTGATTCAGTCATATTGATGTTTTGCGGTAAAGAAAGAGTCGGTATGATTTGTGTTTAATAAAGGACGCCGCGGTTATCTGGCCGGACATATAAACACGATTGATCTTTGCGATTCTTTTCTTCAGTTTCCACCTCAAAAGTTTCGTTACTGTGGGAAAATTGGAAATAAGGTATCTCGCTGAAAGCTCTTTACTGGGAATGAGGAATTCAGTGAGAAGTTTATCAAGTATACCGATGGTAGGGGCAGTCTCATTAGTGATATTCAAATCGGTGATGTTTTCAAAGGGAAATTGTTCTACAGTTTCAAGAAATCTTGATAGTTTGTGCCCTCCTCGCAGGGGATTCTTAGAGCCTGTTTCAAGAGAAAAAAAATCACAGATGAGAAGGTGTCCGTTGTGGTTAAGCAGATGCTCACACTGCGAAAGTCCTGGCTGAATCTTTACGTATTGAAAACTTTCACTGAAAATAATCAGGTCGTACCGATGGTCTGTCTGAAGAGCTTCAAAGGTTGTCCGGTAAAGTGTGGATTCAGGAGGAAGCTTTGATTGGATTGTATCTGATAAAAATGAACTGGGAGACACACAGTCTACACTGTATCCTTTATGGACGAGTTTTTTCGCCAGTTCCCCAGAGCCGGCACCTACATCAAGTATTTTATCGATACCTACAGGAATGTGGGAAAAAATCAGATCGGTGTGTCTTGCCTGTGCCTCAGGGATGGAAGATAAGCCCGTAGGGCATCCTTGAGGCCAATATCCGAAATGGAGGTCCTCCGAGTTGAAAAAAAAACGAGCCATCAGTAGACCAATTTCCAGACCAACCTCTTTCGAGTCTACCTTTTCCAATCTTGTCACTATTCTGCTGCCTTTATCGATTCCCGCTGTGTTTTGAGCTTCTTGTTGATCTCTACAATCTTTTCATTCCCCTCGCACCAGGGCGGGAGATTGTCCCAGTCCGGAATCCCGTCATCTATCAGTGAACTGGAACCTTTGTATCGAGGATAGCCAGATTTAGGAACACCCCCTACTATAATGCCAGCCATGGACGATTCACTATCAGCTTTGATGGCTCTTCGAACGGGCGGTGAAACGCGTACAAAATCTCCGGCTGACATTTCCACAGCTTCATCCTCCAGCTGGATGACCCCTTTTCCGGTAAGTACGATGTAGACCTCTTCTTGCTCCTCATGGCTGTGCATAAAGGTGTATCCTTTTCCGGCGGGGAGATTGAAAGTTGTCATACCTATACCACTTAATTCCAGAGGCTCTTTAAGCCAGGTAAGCCATTCTGGCAAAGTGTCTAAAGGTAAATTAGTTTTGTTATAGTCTGTCATGATTGCTCCCTTAGATATAGACTGGCGAATTTAATGAGTTTGACATTAAACGGTTGTGTTGCGTTTAATAAAGAAAAAGTGAATCTCGTTCATTAACTTCAGAACAAAAGGGGAGGGACGGATGAATCAGAATTTCAACCGGATCTTTACTGTATCATTTTTTATACTCTCGATTCTTTCAGCCGAGGAATTCGATCTTTTTTTAAAGAATGGCCGTGTTATTGATGGGACCGGTAATCCATGGATTTATGCTGATGTGGGGATTACCGGAGATAGGATAGTTTATGTAGGGCGCATTGCAACAAAAGTGAAAGCAAAGAAAGTGGTGGATGTTAGAGGACTCACCATTACTCCGGGATTCATCGATATACATTCTCATGCTTATGACAGCTTCAGGTCATTTCCCGATGATAGGATAAACGCCGGAAATCTTGATCCAGAGCGGGAGAAAAAACTTCGCCCTGGGAAAAATATGGTGGCTCAAGGGGTTACAACCCTGGTTACCAATCAGGACGGTCGGAGCGGTTGGCCAATATCTGATCAGATTGACAAACTGAACCAGGGGGGGCTCGGTCCCAACATAATTTTATTGGTTGGTCACGGTGCTATCCGTTTTCTTGCCATGGGTGAAGACTACAAGCGGGAAACTTCATCTCAAGAAATCAAGCAAATGAAAAAACTCTTGAAACAGGGTATGGAAGAAGGTGCCTCAGGAATGTCAGCCGGGCTTGAATACGTCCCTGGGCGTTGGAGCCATACGGATGAGATGATCGAAGTTGTAAGTGTTCTAAAGGAGTACGACGGTGTATTTGTGGAACATGAAAGGGGATCTGGAGAGGGGCCCATGTGGTGGTTTCCAAGCTCACCTGAACCTAAGGGACAGGCCGGAATTCTGGAGTCAGTCAACGAAACAATCAAAATTGCTGAAGCTACCGGCGTCACCTGCGTCTGCACTCACATCAAGGCTAGGGGATCCGATTTTTGGGGATCATCATCAGGTGCGGTCAATCTTATTGAGCGGGCGCGTAACAGGGGCGTCAACATCTGGGCCGACCAGTACCCCTATAATACATCCGGCAGTGACGGCAATACCAGGCTCATCCCGGGCTGGGTTAGCAGTGAAGATCACAAAAAGGGACTGAGGCGGGTTATGGTAAACAAGGACAGCCTGGCAATTCTAAAAGGGGACATCGCTTTTGAGATCATTCGAAGAGGCGGGCCTGAGAATATTATTGTGATGGATCATCCAAAAAAGAAATATGTCGGAAAAACACTTCGGGCATTGGCTGGAGAAATGAAAAAGGATCCGGTGGAAGTGGCCATTCAGCTGGCCTTGCAAGGGGATAAGGACCGACGAGGTGGCGGGAGACTACGCGGTTTTTCCATGTCTGAAGTTGATGTAGAAACCTATGCTGCTCAGCCTTGGGTCATGACAGCCTCAGACGGAGGATTAGCTCTTCCTGAGGACGGTTTTGTCCATGCCCGTTTTTATGGAACATTTCCGCGAAAAATCAAAAAATATGCTATGGAGAAAGGTGTCCTTTCAGTTGAAGATGCGGTTCGTTCTATGACGTCACTTCCGGCAATGGTTCTTGGGTTGAAGGATCGTGGTTTAGTTAGAGAAGGAAATGTTGCTGATCTTGTGATCATGGACCTGGAAAAGATCCGAGACACTGCCACTTTTTTCGAGCCTCATCAATATCCTGAAGGTATGGAGTATGTTCTAGTCTCGGGTAAGTTTGTTATCGACAAGGGAAACCCCACAGGTGCTTTACCTGGAAGAATCATCACTACTTGGAGAGAGCGTTAGAAACGGTTTTAAAGATGAAGTTTAAAACAGTTCTGATAATTATTGCCTTAACATCCGGGCTCATTGCTGGCATTAACGAAGCGACTGAGGAAGCGGCGCAAACGATACGAAAATTCATGCGAAAACATTTTATTCCTGGGCTTTCTGTAACAGTAGCCAACAAGGGAAGAATAGTCTGGTCTCAAGGGTTCGGTTACGCTGACAAGGGGAATAGTGAACCGGTAACCCCTGATACGCGTATGAGAATCGGCAGTGTTTCCAAAACGGTAACTGCTGCAGGAGTGGCTATCCTGTATGAGAAAGGACTGCTGGATCTTGATGCTCCTGTGCAAAAGTATGTTCCCAGCTTTCCTGAGAAAAGATGGCCCATTACAACACGTGAATTGATGGGTCATATTGCGGGAGTTCGGCATTACCGCGGAGATGAAATGCTCAATAATCAATTCTATCCTTCAGTTACAGCCGGGTTGGAAATCTTTTCTGCTGATACACTCTTGTTCCAACCTAGAACTGGGTATAGTTACAGCAGCTATGCGTGGAATCTGGTAAGCGCCATCATGGAAAATGTTGCAAAACAGGATTTTCTAACCTTTATGGAGCGAAATGTTTTCAATCCCTTGGGTTTGTACAGCATCTCACCTGAGCATCGGGACTCTTCATTGACGAACCTCGCTACCTTCTATAATATTAGACCTTTAATCAATATTGCTGATTTCCATTTTTTTAATATTAGGAGAGAGGCGCCATATGTTGACAACAGCTACAAATGGGCAGGTGGAGGGTTTGTCTCAAATACACGAGATTTGGTTATTTTTGGGCTTGCTCATTTTGATGAAACAATCCTTAATAAGGAGACCATAAGTTATTGGCAAACATCCATGGTTACCACAGATGGAGAGAGTACCAATTATGGTCTCGGGTGGCGAATGGGTGAAACGGAAAGTGGGGGGAGATGGGTCGGTCATTCTGGGGGATCAGTTGGGGGAATGGCGATGCTTATTTTAATACCAGAAGAGGAGTTTGTTATTGCTATCTTAGTGAACTCAGCTCCTGGAGGTTCTTTGAGACAGTTATCATTGGATGTTTCAAAACACTTTTTGGAATAGGAGGTTCAAATGATTTCAAGAAGAGAATTTTTAATCAGCGGCGGTTCGGCAGCAATGGGTATGGCGGCGGGTGTCCTTTATTTTGGTAAAGGCAACAGCGTCGGTAGTGTACCTGATTTGATTGTTCATAATGGGCAGATATATACCTCGGATCCAGTAATACCTAAAACAGAAGCTTTTGCCGTTAAGAGTGACCGCTTCATGGCCGTCGGTTCTAATGCTGATATATTGAATCTTGCTACGAGAAAAACCAAGGTTGTCGATGCGAAAGGGATGACCCTTGTTCCCGGGTTTATTGATTCCCATTCACATCCAGCCGGAGGTGGCGTTTCTGAACTTGTATCAGTTAATTGTGATTTACGTTCTATAGATGCCATAAAGAAGGCCATTAACGAGCGCGCCCAAAATACGCCCAAAGGAGAATGGATTACGGGCTTCAAGTACGATGATACTAAAGTCAAGGATGGAAGAAAACTGAGACGGGAAGATCTGGATGAAGCGGCACCTGACAATCCTGTTCATATACGACACCGGGGCGGACATACAGCCTGGTATAACAGTAAAGCCTTTGAATTGGCGGGTATTACAGCTGAAACACCCGATCCGAAACATGGCAAGTTTTATAGGAGAGATGGAAAACTTGATGGTCGGGTTGCTGAACGGGCGAACTATATGATTACCAAACTGATCCCGTCTGAAATCACAAGAGAACAGAGACAAGCTGGTGTAAAACTGATTTCTGAACTGATGACCTCTTCTGGCTTGACAACTGTACACGATGCTGGTTGCAGCAGGAACAATATGATTGCATACCGAGACGCACTTGAAGCTGGTGAGATGCGGTTTCGCGTCTATATGATGATACGCGGTGATGAACTGTATAACGATTTGAAAGAATCAGCACTCTATACAGGCTACGGTGATACGAATCTCAGAATTGGCGGTGTGAAATATGGTGCTGACGGTTCCGCCTCGGAGCGTACCATGCGTATGAGTACTCCTTACGAAGGAAGGCCCAACGACTACGGGATTCTTACCATGACTCAGGAAGAGATCCATGAAGCGGTTGAAGACGCTCATCGAAACGGTTTCCAGGTGGGTATTCACGCCAACGGAGACATTACCATCGACATGGTTCTGAACGCTTATGAGCGTGTAATTAAGAAATGGCCGCGACCGGATGTAAGGCACAGACTTGAACACTGCTCCCTTATTAATCCACTGCTGTTGCAACGGATTAAAGCAACGGGATCAATACCTACGCCGTTTTACACCTATGTACACTATCACGGAAACAAATGGGTGGAGTATGGTGAAGAGAAGATGAAGTCTATGTTTGCCCACCGCTCATTCCTTGATTATGATATTCCGGTAGCGGGGGCATCTGATTACACACCGGGACCTTACGAACCACTTATGGCCATACAAAGTATGGTAACCCGGAAGGACTTTGATGGCCGAATCTGGGGCCCGAACCAACGTATCTCGGTTTCTGAAGCGCTAAAAATATGCACAATCAACGGTGCCTTTGCTTCATTTGAAGAAGATCTGAAAGGATCCATCACAGAAGGAAAGCTGGCCGATTTTGTTATGCTGGAAAAAGACCCCCATGACACTGAACCGGATAATATCAAAAATATTGGTGTTATGAGAACAGTTGTGGGAGGGAAGACGGTTTACGAAGCTTAAAAGGAAAGATCAAATACCAAACAGTTTGGTAATCTTGATAGCTATATATCCTACTTTATCGTTTGTGTTTTCCATATCCCGTACTTCTGAATAAACGACAAATAGATCACTCAATGGCGAATGGATCAGGTTTATCCTTGCGTTCGCTATTAGCTTTTTGTCTGCTTCATTGTATTGAATGAAAAGTGTATTGAGTAGTGTGGTTGAATGATTGTACTTGATCTTGGCAGAATAGGTGTTTGCAGTAAAGTCTGATCCTGGGAGGCTAATCTCATTGCGCTGTGTTTTCAATTGCATTGAAAAGCGGTATCCTATTCTAAATTCAGTATTGAAATTGACAGATCTGCGTGTCCCGCTGTAAAAACTGCCTCCGGATATTCCAACGGTAGCTGAAACAGGACGGCTTTTGTTGGAAATAAAATAGGAAGAATAGCTGGTGAATTTATAATCGCCTGTGTCAATCATCACGCCATAGAGAGGAAAAGCATAAAAAACACCTTCTCTGTTTTTGATGATTTTGTTCATCATCCGGGCACCATCCGCAAAGATAAAGTCCAGGCCCATACTCACTGTTTGGGTTTCGATTTCTGAGTTAGGTTTTTCTATTTGATTGATTTCAACATATGGATTGATCTCATAGACAGGATGATCTCTCAGCTGTTTGTGGATACCAAGGGTGCCGTAAGCTTCATTCACACCAGTCCGACGTATGAATCCCACTTCTGGGTTAAATGATTCACCTACTTGCTTGTAGTAGAAGGAAGTATTCCAGAACTGATCTCGCCACGCAATGGCTACTCTTGAGGCACTGTTTTGATTTGACGGAATCGGTTCCTTTGTCCTTGCATGATAGGCATATAATATTAGATATCTAAAGAATTGAAAATTGGCGTCCACCCCGTAACTCTGATTCACTGAAGAAACAGGGGAGGATTTGTTGATCATCATGAATCCTACATTGGACTGTTTAAGAATCTTTCGGCGTAAACGAAAAAGACCAAAATTGGTTGGATCAACCAAGTCTGTTCCTTTGGTCTGCATATTGAGGGCACCTATTTCATAATTTCCGATATTCCCGCTTAGCCTTCCTCCACCAATAATGGGAATTACTGCGCCCTGTTCAAGGCCAATACGACGAGAATTAAAAAGAAAAAATTCTCTACTGTACCTGTTTGGGGCCATCCTGTAATCCAATTTGCTTATATCACCAAAGGTGAAAATGTTGGCATTTTCAAGGAAAAAGTCTCTCTTTTCTGGAAAGAAAATAGGAAATCTTGTGAGGTTAATTCTTTCATCATCAGCCTCAACCTGTGAGAAATCTGTATTATAGGTCATATCCAGAGTCAAGCTAGGCGTGATCCCATATTTTGCATCAAGACCAATTTCTCCAGATGCCACACTGTTTTCTCCCAAACTCATATCGCTAACAACAGAAGGTTTGATTCCAAGATTCCTGGATGGTTGAATGTCTCTTAGGCCATTTAGTGTCCCAGCTTTTGAGATCTTGAGTAGTCGTTCATGCCTTTGAAGAGGAGACCAATAGACATCTTCGGTCTTTCGCCGGATACGTCTAAGAAAATTGATTCCCCAATTCTGTTCTTTCTGTTTATTGTCAAAACGAAGGGTGGTAAATGGAATGGCCATCTCAATTAGCCACCCTTTTTCAAAGGTCCTCGTTTTTCGGTGTACGATACCTTCCCAGTTTGGGTTGTATCCTGCCCCATCATTTGTTATATAAAGATCCTTAATAGCACCATTGACATTAAAAAGAAATATAAAAGCACTCTTTCGGTCATAAAATGTGTCCAGCGATAAACCGAATACATCTGTATTTTGGGAATCGAAGTCCTGTTCCAGGCTGGTGGCGATAATTCCTGCAGGATTGCTATCATAACAGATGGCGGATACATAAAAATATTTATCATCATAGATTGTTCTTACGGTAGTCTTTTCAGTCGCTGGTGCACCAGCATAAGGTTTGGTCTGGAAAAACTGTGTAATTGAATCTGACAGCATCCATGCAGGTTCATTCAAGTAACCGTCAACAGTGATCTCTTCACTGATTCTTAAGGCCTCAATGGATGGACGGGGAAATGAAACTGGGTCAATGAGGTCATCTCCCGTCCCATTCGAAAATAGGATTAGGGGAAAGGAGACAGTAAGAATCAGTAATCTGAGCATTTCAAAGGATTTATTAATCTGTTTATAAATTCCTGTTTTGACAGGCGGTTAATCTAAAATATTCCTATATTCAGAGCACGGTTTACAATCCCGGATTCATTTCCGGATAATCGGCTCGAGGCTGAAAAAGATATTCAGATCACTTAAGCTTTGGTTTTAACCAACGCTTTGTGGTGATCACTTTTATATGGGATACAATTATGAAATGCTTTAAGCGTTTTGGATTATTTGCCTTTTTAATATTATTCTCGTTTCTTTTTGCTAGTGAAGATGAAAATGAAAACTCCAGAAGTAACTATTATTTGGATGATATTTCTTTAAGTGCATACAAGTTTCGAACAATCGGACCCGCATTAACATCCGGCCGGATTTCTGATTTTGCAGTTAATCCCGATAATTATCATGAATATTATGTAGCAACATCCTCTGGCGGAGTCTGGAAAACAGTTAATAGCGGGGTTACATACAAACCAATCTTTGACGGGCAGGGCTCCTATTCCATAGGATGTGTAACTCTTGATCCCAATAATCCTCATGCAGTTTGGGTGGGAACAGGAGAAAACAATAATCAGCGTAGTGTTGCTTATGGGGATGGTGTTTACCTTTCTCGTGATGGCGGGGAATCCTGGGAAAACAAGGGACTTAAAGAATCAGAACATATCGGCAAGATCATTATTGATCCTAGAGATTCTGATTTGATTTATGTTGCGGCTATCGGTCCACTTTGGAGTGAAGGCGGAGACAGAGGCGTTTTCAAAAGTACAGATGGTGGTAATAAATGGGAAGCTGTGTTGGAGCTTGATAAGCACACAGGCGTGACTGACCTCATTATGGATCCCAGAGATCCAGATGTGCTCTATGCAGCGGCTCATCAGCGTAGGAGACATGTATTCACACTGGTGGGTGGTGGCCCTGGTTCAGCACTGTATAAAACAACAGACGGAGGTGTTAACTGGGAAAAACTGAAAAGAGGTCTTCCTTCAACAGTTATGGGCAGAATTGGTCTGGCCGTTTCACCGGCCAACCCTGACGTTATCTATGCTATTGTTGAAGCCATGAATGGGCAGCAGGGCACATACAGATCAACCAACCGGGGTTCCTCCTGGAAAAAGATGAGTGATTATGTGACCAGTGGAAATTATTATCAGGAAATTGTTGCACATCCAACTGACGTTAATACTCTTTTTTCAATGAGCACTTACAACATGGTTTCCTACGATGGTGGGAAGGTATTTCAACGTTTGGGTGAAAAAGATAAACATGTAGACAATCACGCACTTTGGATAAACCCGGAAAATCCAGATCATATGCTAAACGGCTGCGATGGTGGTATTTATGAAACATTTGATAATGCTCTGAACTGGCATTTTAAAGCAAATTTGCCTGTTACTCAGTTTTATAAAGTTGCCGTTGATAACGATCTTCCTTTTTACAATGTCTACGGTGGAACTCAAGATAACTGGAGCTTGGGCGGCCCATCACGAACTACGAATCGAAACGGTATTACGAATGATGATTGGTTTGTCACACTTGGTGGGGACGGGTTTGAATCACAGATAGATCCTGATGATGCTAATATTGTTTACAGCCAATATCAGTACGGTAACCTCTACAGATTCGACAAACAGTCTGGTGAAAGGGTCGATATCAAGCCTCGAGCTCGTCGTGGAGAAGATGCCTATCGTTGGAACTGGGATGCGCCATTACATGTGAGTGCCCATGTTCCGGAACGAATATATTTCGCGGCTAATAAAATGTTCCGCTCTGATGATCGAGGTCAATCTTGGGAGGTGATCAGCGAAGATTTGACAAGGCAGATCGACCGAAATCAGTTGAAAGTTATGGGACGAGTCTGGAGTTTTGAAGCTATTGAAAAGAACCGATCCACCTCAAAGTATGGAACTTTGGTGGCTTTTCATGAATCTCTCCTTAACAGAGATCTTCTGTTCGTAGGTAGTGATGATGGACTGATCCATGTGACAGAGGATGGGGGAAGAACCTGGAAAAAAATAAGCAGATTTCCGGGTGTGCCTGATAAGACTTATGTCAACATGATTATTGCATCACAACATGATGAAAATGTGGTTTATGCCGCATTTAATAATCACAAGAGGGGTGATTTCACACCGTACCTACTAAAAAGTACTAACAAAGGGAAAACATGGAAATCGATCTCATCTAATCTTCCTAAACGAGGAAGTATTTACTCTATTGCTGAAGATTACGAAAATCCAGATCTCTTATTTTCTGGAACAGAGTTTGGCGTTTTCTTTTCTGTAGACGGTGGAAAACATTGGAAGCAGTTAAAGAGTGGGTTGCCAACAATTGCCGTCAGAGATCTTGCAATACACAGAGGAGAAGATGATCTGGTTTTGGGTACTTTTGGACGTGGTTTTTACATCCTGGATGATTACTCGACATTTCGATCTTTCTCCGAGGAAAAAATGAAACAGGAAGCTATTTTGTTTCCGGTAAAGGATGCTCTTCTTTTTATGGAAAGTACCCGAATTGGTGGCAGTGGAAAGTCATTTCAAGGTGCAAGTTTTTTTACTTCAGAAAATCCAAATGTAGCTGCTACGTTCAAGTATTATTTAAAAGATGATATTGAAACCCTTGAATCAATACGCCGCAAAAAAGAAGATGAAATTCGTAAAGAGGGCGGTGACATCAAATATCCATCCCTGGATGAATTGAGAGCTCAAAATATGGAGTTGAAGCCCAAGCTTCAGTTTACTTTGAAAGATAATGCTGGTCGGGTGGTTAGACGTCTTCAGAAAAGCCCTTCTTCAGGTGTCCATGAAGTGGAATGGGATTTTCGATATTCGTCCCCAGGACCAATTACCGAAAGTGATGTAAACAAGGAAGAACCGGCAATGGGTACGTATGTTGCTCCTGGCACTTACACGGTCGCTATGTCCAAAATTGTTGACGGTATCGAAACTAAACTTACTGAATCTGTATCCTTTAATGTTGTGACGTTGGCCAATGTGACGCTGGAAACTCAAAATCGACGTGATTTGGCTGACTTTCAACAAAAGGTGAGTGATCTGCAATCGATTTTGAGAGCTGTCGGAAATCTTATTGATGATATAGAAAATCGTCTTAATAAAATGAGGGTGGCTGCAAAATCAGTTAAAGGAGATAATGTCAATATATTATCGGATATTCAGGACATTCAATCACGTCTGAATGATATAAAAATCTCTCTTTATGGTGATAGGCTTTCCTCCAGACTGGATATCGATCGTTCGCTATCTATCTCAGATCGGATCAATCGTGCTGTGTATGGTACCATCAGTGCCACATCTGCTCCCACTCAGACGCATCGCGATGGATATCAGATTGCAAGAGAAGAGCTAGAGCCAGTTCTGAGAGAGATTCAGCAGATTTTTAAACGAGAAATTGTGTCAATCGAAAATGAACTGGATAGAGTTGGCGCACCCTATACACCCGGAAGAATTCCACAACTAAACCGTGATTCAAGGAGATAATATAATGAGATTGAGCCAAGTATTTATTGTTGTTACATTTTCAGCCACAATACTTTTTTCCCAGGAAGAGAGCGAAGAATCAAGCGATTCACTCTACTTCCAGTTTGACCCCGATTCACTTTATCTGTCAGTGGGTGACTCTGCCGTGGTCACTATTCGGTTGTTGAAAAATGAGGGCGAATCTGCCAATAGTCCATTTTATATCCACGGCGGAAAAAGGGGTACTGTATCGGTATATCCAAGGATCAGTGATTCCACAGGAGTCGCTAATGTGTTAGTGAAAGTTTACAGGCCTGGAGATCTTTCGTTAAACGTCAGGAGTATATCGACTAAACGGCTTGACCGTGTGAAGGATAAAATGCCAATAACAGTTCCGTATCCACCGCTAGCCCGAATTGAATTTGATCAGTCCTTTGCTAAGATGTATGAAGGGACATCTGTGCAGTTTAAGGCGACTGTTTACGATGATGCTGGTTTGACACGCGACGAAACAGATTTGACTTTTACAACCACTAACAGTTCTGTTGCAAAATTTGACGATTTTGGTAATCTGAACGCAAAATCCACTGGTAGAGTGAAGGTGATAGCACAAGTAGACAATGTTACCAACTCTGTTGATGTCAGAGTTGTCAAGAACCCTGTTCGGGGAATGGAACTCTCATCATCGGTTGACGAAGTACGGACAGGCGATGTAGTTCATTTCAAGGCGACGGCTTTGGCCCGGGGTTCACGAACAGTGAAAGATGCTCCAGTATACTTCTCCTATTCTGGCATTGCTGATTACGGTATCGGACTGCCAGCATCGGGTCAGATTTCCCAGGATGGCAGATTTGTGGCGGAGACGTCAGGACTTTACACAATCTATGCTTCTTCTGGGGGTTATTCGGCTCAGAAGGCGATCAAAGTTGTCCCCAGAGATGTCAAAAAAGAGGTAGAACTAGTGGGTTATGGTCTTGTTCCAGATGTCTATACTTCAGATTTGTGGATCTGGCCGGGCATAGGGAAACATGAGGGGAAGGATTTTGCTTTGACAGGGACATGGGGCGCTGATGGAAACGCTTATTTCTGGGATGTCACTGACCCTGAGAATATGAAGACTATCGATACAGTCAAGGTTGATGCCAGAACGGTAAACGATGTAAAGATCTCCGATGATGGTAAAGTTGGGGTCATTACACGAGAGGGAGCTTCCAACCGAAAAAATGGCTTTGTGATACTCGATGTGTCTGACCCTTTTAATGTGGAGATCCTGTCCACCTTCAATAATGATATGACGGGTGGTGTGCACAATACATTTGTTTATGAGAATCATGTATATGCGGTGAATAATGGAAGAAAATTCGATATAATCAACATTGAGGATCCCAGCAGCCCGTATCGTGTTGGTACTTATGAATTGAAAACACCGGGTCACTCCATACATGATGTGTGGGTGATTGACGGGATTGCTTATTCTGCCAACTGGACTGATGGTGTTCATGCCGTTGATGTGGGTGGGCTGGCATTTAATGAACGTAACATGCCCATGATACGGGCAAACCCGCTTTTATCAAGAGCGGGAAAGGGAAGCCCCTCGAATCCGATACCCATTTCATATAAAAAAGATCCCACGGGCCGGAATCATGCAGTCTTTCCATTCCTCAGTGAATCGACAGGAGATTTTTATATTATTGGCGGTGATGAGGATTTTCCGTTTGGGCTCAACGCAAACAAAAATGAACCATCCAGCGCGAGGGGCGGATTCCATTTTGTAAATTTTAATGATCCAGACAATCCTGAGGAAGTGGCTATTTATCAAGTACCGGAAGCTGGCTCACACAACTTGTGGGTTAAGGGTGATACTCTCATGGCCGCGTTTTATCAAGGTGGTTTTCGTTTCCTTGATATTTCCGGTGAACTCATGGGCGACCTCTATAAGCAAGGGAGAGAGATTGCATTTTTCCTATCATCCCATAAGGATGGATACTTACCCAACGCACCCATGGTTTGGGGTGCACAGCCATACAAAGACCTTATCTTTTTTGCCGATATGAACAGTGGTCTCTATGCCATCAGGCTCGTTTCCGAGGATGAGAAAAAAGAGATCGATTAACTAAAAGGACAAAATCATGACTAAACACATCACTTCGATTTTATTTCTGATTTTTTCTTGTAATCTTTTTGCACAGGAAGAAGCATCGGAAGAATCTGAGAAAGATTCGCTTTATTTCACCTTTGAACCTGAAGAGCTTACCATCGAGGTAGGTGATTCTGCTCGAGTTCGCATTACACTCATGAATGACAAGGGTGCAATAGTTGAAAATCCTTTCTATATATATGGCAGGCGAAGAGCTCTAACCACCTATCCTAGGTTAAGTGATTCATCGGGTGTTGCTGTGGTGAAAGTGAAAGCTTTCAGGCCGGGGTCTCATGAGCTTAATGCACGTACCATAACAAGAAAAAGAGAAGACCGCGTTAGAGGTACCATGCCTGTGGAAATACCCTATCCTCCGTTGAAATCTGTCACGTTTGTGGATCCAGCCGAGACCATTTACGAGGGTACAACTGTTAGCTTTAAAACTACAGTCTATGATGAAGCAGGATTGGAAAGGAAAAATGCCGTTGTGACACTTAAATCTCGTGAACCGAGGGTAGCCGACTTTGATCCGCACGGGAATTTGTCGGCTAAACTTATGGGGCGTATCACTGTTGAGGCATCCGTGGAGAACATCACTGCCACACATAATATCCGCATCATTTCTAATCCGGTCAGGGGCATGTCCCTATCTTCTCCTGCTGAAGATGCCCGGACTGGAGATGTTATTCACTTTACAGCAACTCCACTCACGAGGTCAGGAAAAGCTGTTCCAGATGTTCCGGTCAAATTTTCGTGGACAGGTGTGGCGGACTACGGTATAGGATTGCCTGCCAATGCTCAAGTGACTCAAACTGGGAAATTTGTTGCTGAAACTGCCGGCATATTTACAGTTCGTGCCACAACCGGAGGATACACAGCAAGTAAAATCATTAAAGTGGTACCTCGCGACGTAAGAACTGAGATGGAACTGGTAGGTCATGGTCTTGTGTCTTCTGTGGCTACATCTGATCTGTGGGTATGGCCCGGGGTAGGCCAACATGCGGGTAAAGATTTTGCCGTTACGGGAACTTGGGGAGCCAATGGCGAGGCTTATTTCTGGGATGTCACTGATCCATCAAATATTGTTTCTATTGACACCATTACAGTAGATGCCAGAACCGTAAATGATGTGAAAGTTTCTGAAGATGGGAAAGTATGTGTCATCTCACGGGAAGGAGCATCAAACCGCAAGAACGGTATCGTCATTTTGGATGTTTCAGATCCGTACAATGTAGAAATTCTATCAGAATATAATGATGACCTGACTGGTGGAGTTCACAATGTATTTGTTTATCAGAATCATGTTTTTGCTGTCAATAACGGCCGCAAGTTTGATATTATTAATATTGAAAATCCTCGCGAGCCTGAACGGGTTTCTGTTTTTGAACTGAAAACTCCCGGACACTCAATCCATGATGTATGGGTGGTAGACGGGATTGCCTACACGTCCAACTGGACGGACGGTGTCCAAATGGTTGACGTGGGAGGTCTTCCTTTCATTGAGCGAAATCTTCCCATGATTCAGTCAAATCCGCTTCTCCAGATCGCTGGAAAAGGTAATTTTAAAAATCCAGTTTCAATTTCTTACAAGGAGGATCAGACAGGCAGGAATCATGCCGCCTTTCCTTTCCTGAGTGAATCCACTGGAAAATTCTTTGTGATCATGGGTGATGAATGGTTTCCTTTTAGAGATTCAAATGCTGAATCCATGGGACGTGTATCCAATCCCCGCGGAGGATTTCACTTTATCGATATGACGGATACCCATAATCCTGAAGAAGTGGCTCTTTACCAAGTTCCGGAGGCCGGATCCCACAATTTATGGGTTCAAGGAGATACACTCTACACCGCTTATTACCAGGGAGGATTACGCGTAGTAGATATTTCCGGTGAATTGCTGGGAGATATATACAAACAAGGGAGAGAGATCGCTTTCTTTCATGGCTACTCACCTGACGGTTATATCCCCAATGCACCCAACGCTTGGGGTCCTCAACCGTATAAAGGACTGGTCTATTTCTCAGATATGAATAGCGGTCTGTATGCGGTCAAATTTGTTGATAAGGAGAAAAAAGAAACAGACTGATGATAAGATTAAACAGAGGGATTAGTGTTTTATTTCTTTTAACAATATTCTTTATTTCATCATCACTATGTAGAGACTATTACATTTATGTAACTGCTGAATCTGAAGATGAAGTTGCTCTGATACGATTTGACGGTAAAAAAATACATGTGGAAAAGCGAATCCCAGTTGGTGTATGGCCGGTTGATATTGAGGGGCCTCATGGTATTAATATCTCTCCCGATGGTGAATTCTGGTATCTTACCATGGCACACGGTATCCCTTTTGGCCATTTGTACAAATACAGGACGGGAACTGATGAGATGGTTGACAGGGTGGAACTTGGGCTATTCCCTGCGACACTTCAGGTATCTCCGGCTACCGGTTTGCTTTATGTGGTGAATTTCAATTTGCATGGGGGTCATGATGAAGTAAGTACAATCTCTATTGTTGACCCTGAGGAAATGGTTGAAATTGATCGTGTGGAAACAGGTATAATGCCTCACGGTTCCCGACTGCTTAATAACGGTCTGAAGCACTACTCAGTCGCCATGATGTCCGGTGAGCTATATGAACTGGACGCCATGAGGATGGTAATAACCCGTACACTTTCAACAGGGAAACATGACATGAAAAAGATGGGTGGTATGACGCACAAAATGGGAGCCCATTCTATGCCGAAGGAAAAGCCAACCTGGGTCTACCCACATCCCAATGACAAATTTCTTTATGTAGTTAATAACGGCACTGATGAGGTGGTGGAAGTTGATGTCAAGAAATGGATGATCACCCGTCGTTTCCAGACTGATAAAGGTCCTTATAACTGCGAAGTGAGTCGAGATGGTAAAAAGCTGGTGGTGACATACAAGTCAGCTGCCAAGACAGGGATTTGGGATATAGATTCAGGTAAAGAGCTTGCCAGGATCAATAATACAAGGAGGGTGAGTCACGGAGTGGTTATCTCTCCGGATAACAAGTTTGCATTCGTTTCTGTTGAGGGTGTTGGTGCTGAACCCGGGTCCGTGGATGTCATAGACCTCACATCCTTTGTACTGGTAGATCAGGCCGACATCGGCAAACAGGCGGGAGGTATTATTTTCTGGAAGATGGAGAATTGACTTCATTTCAATGGGGTGATAAGGAGAAAAAGCAATGAAACTAACTAAAGTATCACTATTGATTTTTTCGCTCATTACAATCGCCATTTCGGCGAAATCTGAAAAACGGACATTACTTGGTGACCTGGCATGGCGAAATATTGGTCCCGCTAACATGGGGGGACGCGTGAGTGCTATAGAGGGGGTGACAGGGAATCCCAGTACATATTATGTAGGTGGAGCAGACGGTGGAATCTTCAAAACCACAAACAACGGTGTCACTTTTGAAGAAATTTTCAATGACCAGGATGCTTACTCCATTGGTGCCATTGCTGTGGCACCCTCTGATCCGAATGTACTCTGGGTCGGTACAGGTGAAGGTGACCCTCGTAATAGTGTTGGTTACGGCAGGGGCGTCTATCGTTCAATCGATGGAGGAATGACTTGGGAGAAAGTGGGGCTTGAAAAGACAGAAAGGATCAAGCGAATAGTTGTTGATCCTCGTGATCCTGATGCAGTGTCTGTATGTGCTCTGGGTCGTGAATGGGGCCCAAACCCGGAACGGGGTGTTTTTATGACTCATGATGGTGGTAAATCATGGGAGAAAGTACTCTACATAGATGAGGATACCGGTTGTTCAGATATTACCATGGAAAACAGCAATCCACGGATCATGTATGCCGGTATGTGGACATTTCGCAGAAAACCGTGGCGTTTTGATGGTGGTGGCAAGAAAACAGCCCTATATCGAACCATGGACGGGGGGAAAAACTGGGAAATAATCCATAACGGATTACCTGATGGCCCTATGACCAGGATTGGTGTTCAGGTTGCACAGAGTGAACCTAATATTGTTTATCTGGTTACTGAATTTAAAGGTGGGGGAACTCTGTTTAGATCAGACGATCGTGGTGAAAACTGGAAAAAGGTGCATGATGATGCCAGAATCAATTTTCGACCGTTTTACTACAGCGATATAAGAGTTGACCCAACAAACCCAGATCATTTGTATTCACTTTCAGGCGGACTCTATAAATCCACGGATGGCGGTAAAGAATTTAAGCGAATTGCCGGGGGTGTGCATGGTGATCACCAATCTTTCTGGATAGATCCGGTCAATTCCAGGCGCTTGCTCAGTGGCAGTGATGGAGGATACCAGGTATCTTACGATGCTGGTGATAATTGGGATATTGTCAATAATGTTACGTTGTCTCAGTTTTATCAGATTTTTGTAGATGACGAAAATCCATATAATGTTCTTGGTGGTCTACAAGACAATGGGACTTGGCGCGGGCCCAGCAGAACGACAAACAGTGCGGGCATTCTAAAGGATGACTGGAATTATATCACGGGCGGTGATGGCTATTATGCTGTACCCGTGCCTGGTAAATCGAACATCATCTATTCCAACCTCCAGGGCGGTGTCATTTTTCAGAAGGATATGAATACTGGTAACACAAGAACGATCCACCCATATCCGAAAATTACAGGCTCAGCCGGTGATGCCATTAAGGATCACAAGTACCGGTTTAACTGGGACTCTCCAATTCATATTTCACCTCATGATCCTAAAACCGTTTATTTCGGAGGCAATGTCCTTTTTAAAACAACAGACGAAGGGTACTCATGGGAAGTGATAAGCCCTGACCTGACTACCAATGACAAGAGTAAACAGCTAACCTCCGGTGGTGAAATTTACCAGGACAATACTGCCGCAGAATTTCACTGTTCAATTTTAACTATTGCTGAGTCACCTGTTCAGGAAGAGGTTATATGGGTAGGGACGGATGACGGTAATGTTCATATCACAACTGACGGGGGCAAAAATTGGACGGATATAACAGGGCGTATTAAAGGAATGCCAAAAAATTCCTGGATAGGAAAGATAGACGCCTCTCAAGTTGACGCCGGAACAGCATACATTGCTGTAGATCATCACAGAAGTGATGACTTTAGACCGTTGGCATTTAAGGTGACCAACTTTGGTAAGCGGTCTGAGAACATCAGCCGGGGTCTTCCTCAAAATGATTACGTTAAGGTGATACGTGAAGATCCCCGGAATTCTAACCTTCTTTACGCTGGGATGGAACACGGCATTTATGCGTCTTGGGATGGAGGGAAAGAGTGGGCACCTATCATGAATAATCTTCCGCCAGTTTCTGTGAGAGATATCAAGATACAGTCAATTGCAAACGATCTTGTTATTGGCACACACGGCCGAGGTGCCTGGATTCTCGATGATATTACCCCTCTTCAAGAAATGGAAAAAGCAGGTGGCGATGGTATTCACATTTTTCAACCCCAGGTCGCTTACCGTTGGCAAATGTCTCGCATGGATGCTAGTCAGGGACAAAGATCATATCGCGCCAACAATCCTCCCTATGGCACCATTATTACATTTAATCTAAAACAGGCTTCCTCTGACACTGTTACCATCATGGTAACGGACAGCCAGGGAAATCAGGTTCGTGAATTAAAGGTGAATGAACCAAAGAAAGGGCTGAATCGGCTTGCCTGGGATCTTCGTTATGATGGTTCAGTATCACTTGCCAGACCCGTCACAGGCGGCTGGGGTGGAGGAAATACGGGGCCAAAAGTGGCCCCGGGAACTTACGGAATTTTGATCTCCGCAAATGATAAAACGGCCATGGTGGAAGTTGAAGTAATGGCGGATCCACGGATTGAAGTAACAAGACGTGATTTAGATAGGCAGTTGGAAGCTGGGCTTGAATTAAGAGACCTTCTGTCAAAAGTCCATACTGTGCTGAACGGCACAGACAAAATGATGAGCCAAATGAAAGAACTCAAAAAGAAAGTGACAAGTGGATCTAGTGGCGATATAGATGTTTCTGTCGCTGAAGAAAAAATCAATTCCACGATGAAATTGATAAAAGAATTCCGAGATACCGACCTAAAAAGGCCGATTAATGGTCTCTCTTATCGTCAAAGACCAAGATTAAGAGAAGAAATTAGATCACTTGCAAGGGCCATTGATGGTACCACGGCACGTCCCACTCAACCGCAGATGCTAAGATTAGGTGTGCTTGATGAAGAGACTAAAGCTGTCGTGATCCGGTACAATAACATTGTCACAAATGAGGTTGCTGAGATAAATGACATGTTTCGTAATTTTCCGCAGGTTTCAGTTAAACAGGCAACTTATGGCAGGGATTAATCTG
>DTTI01000079.1 GCA_012964825.1 Candidatus Neomarinimicrobiota bacterium | reverse complement strand
TCGCGTGGCGCGGATCTCAGACTCATCCTTAACCATGGCAATCCTTTCAACAATTTCGCTGGTAGCTGTCCAGTCACACTCCGGAAAAGTGATCCTTAATTTTTCCATATCACTGACGCTGACGTGGTCCCCTTCAAAGGCAATTTTTTGCTTACCTTTGAAAACATTATGCTTATGAAGAATCTGAATATGCGGGTCGCTACCGATGAGGATCTCCATTCCTTTCACTTGCTGTTTTGACTGAGTGTCGTATCGGCCGTCTGAAACAAACCAGGTCGTATCTTCCAGAATGAGGCAACTCCCGGCTGAACCTGTAAAACCTGATAGGTACCTGACGTTGGTGATGTAGGTAACGTACATCCCATCAAACCCTTCCTCAACGAGACGGGATCTCAGTTCTTCAACCCGGAGTTCTGTAAGAGACAATCAGGCGCTCCCACTGGACTTGAGAAGATCCACGATAATTTTCTTCTCCTTCGCAATGCGTTTTTTGTCCACGCCCTGTTTACGGGACATTTTGGCCAGCACTTCCAGCGCCTGCTCATAGAGCTTTTGACTTTTCAGCACCGACACCAGTGTGAAGGTAGCCAGTTTGGGGGAAATTTCCAGTTCAGACAACGCCACCGCCTCGGCTGTTGCCGACTTTTTTTTCATCGCCCGTTTTTTCGGTGGAGATTTCTTGGCCACCTGTTTTTTTTGCAGTGTTTTTTTTACGCGCTTCTTTGGCTTTGGTTTGATGGCTTTTGCTGCTTTCTGCTTTTTGCGGGACTTGCGAGGTCTCTTTTTTTTCAGTTTCCCTATCGCTTGAAGTGCCAGTTCATTGCCGGGATCCATTTCCAGAATGGCGCTGTAACACTTCATCAGTATCGCTTGAGACCGTTTGAGGCCTGATTGAACTTCAGCCAGTAATAGATAAGCATTGAAAAAACTGGGGTCAAGGGCGATAACTTTTTTCAAGAAAGGTTCGGCGTGTTGCAAATCTTTCCTGGCCATGAGGACGCGAGCCTGGAGAAAAAGTCCTGACAAAGAATCTTCATTATAACCAAGCCCTATTTCACAGACCTGGCCGGCCCGATCCAGATCTTCACTCAGCAGATAGTGCTCAGACAAAACAGGAAACAAGGTGGTATCGAAATTATTGGCGAAATAGAATTCCAGATGTTCAAGGTTTGTTAAATCCACAGTTTATTTCACTCTTTCCAACGGTTTGATTGTACCCAATCGGTAATGTAGTCAACGGTTTCCTGGATCGGCGTACCGGGGCCGAAAAGTTTCCCTACACCCTGTTCAGACAGCTCTCCCATATCTTTGTCAGGAATGATCCCGCCACCAGTTAGCAAAACGTCATTCATACTATTATCCGTCATCAATTCTTTGACTCTCGGGAAGATAGTCATGTGAGCGCCAGAAAGAATTGAAAGCGCAATGACGTCCGCATCTTCCTGCAGTGCCGCATTGACAATCATCTCAGGTGTTTGCCTCAGTCCCAAATAGATTACTTCCATGCCGGCGTCACGATAGGCCCTGGCCAAAACCTTAACGCCCCGGTCGTGTCCGTCCAGACCGGGCTTGGCCATTACTATGCGTATCTTTCTTTCCACGGAACTGATAAAGTCTTGTAAAAGATTAGATCATTCTTGCCTGAGAGCAATTTCGCAACGTCTCCACAAAATCAGAAGGGAAATCACCAACACCCCTTCTGATTCTATTAACACAAAAATACATTCGTGCCATGAGGGTAATAGGAAGATTATTAATTTTTTTCTTTTTGTTTTGGTGCATTCGATCACCAACCCCTTTTCCCCCTTCAAAAAACCGTACGAAGCTCCTGAGAGAATGAAAATGGTAAATTGAGCACTCCCCGGTGGGAAGGAGGGTTCCAAATGGACATATCATTCTGAGCACAGACATATTTGCACGGTAACCGTTTCCAACAATAAATTCCATTCGTGATCCGAGGTAAACTAATCTTCACGTTAGGCGTGATGCTTACGGGCGTGTTGAATGCAAGTTATGTATCCGTCTATTACCCCAACGATCCCAATAAGCGGGAATCTATCGAGACTTT
This sequence comes from Candidatus Neomarinimicrobiota bacterium, assembly GCA_012964825.1. Classification (NCBI taxonomy): domain Bacteria; kingdom Pseudomonadati; phylum Fidelibacterota; species Fidelibacterota bacterium. Next base: position 57,998 of record DTTI01000079.1, on the reverse strand, counting down.
TGCTACAGGCAACACAACCTACATTTCTGGTGCAGATCTTGTGCGTGTGCTCAATGCCAGTGTCTTTAGTAATGTTGCAAGGGGAAAGATTGTCATTTACTTCGGTGGTCACAGGATCAAAGTCTCTGCCCACAGCAGTTTCGTGGTGATTGATGATCAGGTTTACCAGATGCCGTCCTACGCCCTCTCCGACGGTTCGGACATTTACCTTCCCATGCGGCCGTTCATAGCTATCCTACATCGCCACGCCGCACCTGGATTGAGTTACGATATCGGGCGTAACAGTGTGGTGGTTGAGCTGATTACACACAATATTAAGGGTTTGAGCATTGAGGAAAAAGCCAACGGAACAGTCATCCGCCTGGAGTCGACTCGCCAGTTTGAGGAGGGCTCCCTTACCGGTTGGTCAGCGCGAAACAGATGGTTTTATCTCACTGTATCAGGCGGCATTGCTGATTCCGTCGCACTTCGGAAGGCAAAATTGGGCGGTGTCGTCCAAGGCATAACCGTTGATCAGACAGGTCGTTCAGTTCAAGTTGCTTTTCAGCTTAGAACTGAAATCGAAAATTTTGAAATCTATCAAAATAAGGCCCCCAACGAGATTGTTCTGACACTGAGAACTCCCTTAAACTACAGCGCCGAAAAGATCAAAAAACTGAGAGACGCCTGGTACATTGACACAATTGTCATAGATGCAGGTCACGGCGGAAAAGACCCCGGAACTACGGGCAAGTACGGTCTGAGAGAAAAATTCGTCACACTGGACATTGCCAAGCGTCTTGGGAAGCTTATTGAGAAAAACACAAATGCAAAAGTGGTCTACACCAGAGACGAGGACGTGTTTGTCCCTTTATGGGAGCGGACCAAGGTCGCCAATGAAAGTAACGGCAAGCTCTTTATCAGTATTCATGCCAACGCCAACAATAATAGGCGTATTAAAGGATTTGAAACATTTATTCTGAGACCAGGGAAAACAGCTGACGCTGTGGAAGTGGCTGAGCGTGAAAACAGTGCCATCAAACTTGAGGAGGAAGCATCCCGGTACGATCACCTGACGGAAGACAGCTTTATCATTGCATCTCTGATGCAAAATGCCTTCATGAAAGAAAGTGAAGATCTGGCCGCTATGGTTCAATCGGAATTGCGGAAGAGTATTCCCTCACCCGATCGTGGTGTGAAACAGGCTGGATTTTATGTTCTTATCGGCGCTTCAATGCCTCATGCGTACCTAGAAATAGGGTTCCTTTCAAATCCCCTTGAAGAAAAGCAACTCCGCAAGCCCGGTTACCGGCAAAGTATCGCACAAGCCGTTTTCAACGGCGTCCGCAGCTTCAAAGACAAATATGAGCGCGTCCTGGCAGACGAAGGCTAAGACCTTTTCAGGCGTCTCGTCACCCAAGCCTCATCTTGTCTTCCCTCGATAAAGCTACGTTAGACTATCTCTATTCTCTTCGGCGCAGGGGAATCAAGATAGGGCTCCACCGCACAGAGATGTTGCTGAAACGGTGCAAAAACCCTCATCACGGCCTCCCTGTCATTCATATTGCGGGGACCAATGGAAAAGGGTCCACTGCCGCCATGACCTCTTCCATTCTCAGATCAACGGGCCGGAAAGTGGGACTCTACACATCTCCTCACCTGGTGAGGTTCAATGAAAGAATTCGAGTCGGAGGAATCCCCATCCCCGATGAGTGGATTGTCTCATTTCTGAAGAAATATCGTGGTGAGATTGACACCCTCGGCTCCACCTTCTTTGAAACCACCACCGCCATGATGTTCAGCTACTTCGCTGATGAGGCGGTGGATATTGCGGTGGTAGAAGTTGGCCTGGGCGGGCGGCTCGATTCCAGTAACGTTTCTGAATCTATTGTTTCGGTACTTACTCCCATAGATTTTGACCACATGGAATTTCTCGGTGGTGATCTCCCATCCATTGCAAGGGAGAAGTGCGGGATATTAAGAAAAGATGTGCCAGTGGTAACGGCTCCTCAACACGAGAAAGTGATGTCTGTCATCGAATCATCCTCGAAAGACAAGGAGTGTCCTCTCTTTTTGACATCAGAGGTATGTCCAGTTGCCGCAGCTGTTCAAAGCCCCAATGGCAGTCGTTTTGCTATCGGTGAAACATCAATAGATCTACCTCTATTTGGGAAATATCAGGTGATAAATGCACAGACCGCCATAGCGGCGTGTAGTCTCTTTGATCCCAAACTCGGCGATGATGTTGTGAAAATAGGACTGACAAAAATTGTATGGCCAGGAAGACTTCAAAAATTGAGCGAAAATCCATTGGCTTATTATGATGTGGGGCACAACCCTCACGGTATCAGTGCCGCAGCCGGATCTCTGAGAGAAATTTTCCCCAAAGCCAACTTTGGTGCAATTTGCGGATTCAAGAAAAACAAGGACCTCGACGGCATCACAACTGTTCTTAAAAAATACTTCAATCAGATCATAACCGTTCAGCCCGACCACGGCGAATTTCACTCTGCCGAAATAGTGGCCGCTTCTTTGAAAAAAGCGGATATTCCTGCTGAAGCGTGTCAATCTGTGACTGAAGGTCTAGAGCGGTGCAAGTCGGGAAATAGGAGCGTGGACCTGTGGTTTATATTTGGTACACATTATATAGCGGAGGACGTATTCAGCGTCTTTCATTTTCCCTTTGACAAAGGCGAGATTTAGCCTAAATTAAATTAGAGGCTGCCTTTTTAAGGTTTTTATCACTGCCGATTTCATAGAATTCCAGTAACTCAATAAATTAATTAGTGGATTTTATCTCATGGATGTAACCCAGTTACAGGGCCAGAAGATCAAGGAATTAACCAAGCTCGCTCAGGAGATGGAAGTTTCCGGTTATTCCGGTCTGAAGAAACAACAATTGATCATGCGCATTCTCGAAACCAGTGCCGAGAAAGAAGGGAAACTGTTTTCTTCTGGCGTTATCGAGGTGATGAAGGAGGGATACGGCTTCTTGCGATCGCAGGATTATAACTACCTCCCAGGGCCTGATGACATCTATGTCTCCCCTTCCCAGATAAAAAGATTCAATCTCCGCACCGGTCATCTGGTGGCCGGACAGATCCGCAATCCCAAGGATAACGAACGTTTCTACGCCCTACTAAAAGTTGAAACAGTGAACGGCGAGGCACCGGATCAGGTCAAAAAAACTATTCTGTTTGATAGCCTCAAGCCACTTTACCCTGAAGAACGGATCAACCTTGAAGGGGAATCGAAGGAATTTTCGATGCGAATCCTTGATCTCATGGCGCCTATCGGCAAAGGTCAGAGAGGACTAATCGTCGCCCAGCCGAAGACGGGAAAAACAATGCTTCTGCAAAAAATCGCCAATACCACACTTAAGAACCATCCTGAAATTAAGATTATTATCCTACTCGTTGCGGAGCGGCCGGAAGAAGTGACAGACATGGAGCGGAGCGTTGAAACCGAAGTGGTGAGTTCTACTTTTGATGAGCCGCCTGAACGGCACGTTCAGGTGGCGGACATGGCCCTAGAAAAGGCCAAGCGGATGGTAGAGAGCGGCCACGATGTGATGATACTTCTTGATAGTGTTACCCGCCTCGGCCGCGCCCACAACGCGGTGATTCCGCACAGTGGAAAAATCCTTTCAGGCGGTGTAGATGCCAATGCTCTTCATCGCCCCAGGCGCTTTTTCGGCGCAGCCCGGAACACAGAGGAAGGAGGAAGCCTCACAATTATTGCAACAGCGCTCATTGATACAGGCAGCAGAATGGATGATGTAATCTTTGAAGAGTTTAAGGGTACCGGCAATATGGAGCTCGTTCTCGATCGCCGCCTCAGTGACCGTCGGTTGTTCCCATCCTTTGACCTTATACGTTCAGGGACACGGAAAGAAGAACTTTTACTTTCCAAAAAAGAACTTTCAAGAGTTTGGATTCTAAGAAAGATTTTGAGCGACATGACTCCAATAGAAGCAATGGAATTTCTCCTCGACAGAATGAGGCGAACAGAAAATAACAAAGAATTTTTGGATACAATGAATAACTAATCAATGTCTGTCTTTATATCCTCTTGTGTCTAAGGATCAATCTTATATAAAATCAGTCGTCGCCCGCCTCTCCACCGATAAACCGGTTAGAAAGACGTCTTATCAGGTTAAGGGCGTTCTCATGAGAGAATTCCCGGATGACCCCATCGTCCCTTTTATCAACGGCTCTTACCGCAATGACTTTCTGTATCCCCGTGTACAGGTCAAGATACTAAATGAACAAATATATTTTATTGGAGTCAAGGAAGGAGTGGAGTCCATTGAGTCCATGGTTGAAAAACTCGACATTTTGAATTTCGGCAACATCACTTTCAAGGTCGAGAGTGTCGACACTGAAGTTTGTGATGATGGTTTAGGATCGACCGATAAAACAATCCAGTACAAATTTCTCACTCCGTGGATCGCTCTCAACCAGATTAACCTGAAACGCTATAAAGCATTAACAGATAAAGATCGTTTAATACTGCTGAGACGTCTGCTGAGTCAGAATATTGCTTTCGTTGGAAAGGAGGTCGGTCTTACACTTGAAAAAAGAATTTTCGTAGATCTTTCTCTGGAATCGCTCCAGACCAATTTGATGGATGAAGGAAAAATGGGCAGCTTTGATGGTAAATTCAGAACTAACTTTATTTTGCCGAACTTTATCGGCCTGGGGAACGGGATCACCAAAGGTTATGGTGTACTATTCAGTCAATTCAATCCGATAGACTTTTCCTTAGAAGAACTGGAGCTGGCAAACAACCAGTCTGATGATGACGAACCAGTAGGAGAATTGCCCGAGGGTTGGGAGGATGAAGCCATCGATCCAAATGACATCCCTCAAAGTAAGCGGCTCAAGAACTCCGAAAAAGGGAAAGGGACGAAAGAGCCTAACTTCAACACTTCCAAATATCATTCCAAGACGCATTGATCCCGAATAATCCTTATGATCGCTGAAAGAGTCCAGCGGATCCAACCATCTTTCACTCTGGAGATGACAGCGCGGGCTGCTGATTTAAGGAATAACGGTGTAGATGTAATTGACCTTGGCGTCGGTGAACCCGATTTCAACACACCTGAAAATATCCGCCAGGCGGCCATTCGCGCAATGGCTGGCGGTCATACAAAGTACACACCCGGAAGAGGAACAATGGAACTTCGCGAAGCGATCTGCAAAAAACTGAAGCGCGACAATAATCTGGATTACACCCCGAATCAGATCATTGTTTCAAACGGCGCCAAGCATTCCCTCAGCACACTCTGCCAAGCTGTACTAAACCCCGGGGATAAAGTCATTGTCTTTGCACCCTACTGGGTTTCATTTCCCGAATTTATCCGGCTGGCGGATGGTGAACCTATCATTGTACAAACTATGACCGAGAACAATTTTTCTCCTGACTGGAATGATCTTGAGTCAAAAGTCACATCTAAAATTTCCGCAATTATCATTAACTCGCCTTCCAATCCGACGGGAGCAGTCTGGGACAAAGAGACAGTTACAAGACTTCTTGAACTTGCCGCCAAACACAATTGGCTGGTGATTTCTGACGAATGCTACGAACGCCTCGTCTATGATGCCCCCTTCACCAGCACGGAGGCCCTGAATGACGTGGGAGCCAATGTGGTAACAATTCAGAGCTTATCCAAAACTTATGCCATGACTGGATGGCGGATCGGATATGCGGCCGGAGATGCTACAATCGTCAGCGCTATGGCGAAAATACAGGGACAGGCGACATCTTGCCCCAACTCCATTGCACAAAAAGCTGCCGTGGAGGCACTCACCGGTGATCAGACTGAAGTTGAAACTATGTGCAAAATTTTTGCGAAACGTCGTGATGCAATGATTAACCGCCTCAACTCCATTCCCAATTTCTCCTGCGCCAAACCGGGGGGCGCATTCTATGCATTCCCCGATGTGAGTCAGTACATCGGCCTAGCCGCAGATGGGAAGATAATCAACAGTTCTTTTGCCCTAAGTGATTATATTTTGGACAGCGCAAAGACGGTGACTGTCGCCGGTTCCGGCTTCGGGTCAGAGGGCTACATCAGGCTCTCTTACGCCACCGATGAGGCAGTTTTTTTGGAAGGCATCGACATGCTTGAAAAGGCGTTGAGTGATCTGAATTAGAGGAAAGAAATGAAAACTGAGATTCATCCTGAATACACGCTCGGTACAGTGACCTGCGCATGTGGCAACAGGTTCCAAGTGCGAAGCACCGTGGGCGATATGCGAGTGGAAATCTGCTCCGCATGCCACCCGTTTTTCTCCGGTCAGCAAAAACTGGTTGACACCGCCGGCCGTATCGAAAAGTTCAAGAAAAAATACGCAAAGCTGAACGCCAAAGGCGAACAGTAACCAGACAAACACAACGGTTTCTGATGTCATCGGATAGAGATGGCCGGGAACCGTTTTTTTATGCCCAGAAACTTCTGTGAGAGATAAAGTCAAACAGATCATTAAAAGATACGAAGCTGTTACTGCACAGCTGGCCGAACCTGAAATTGCGTCTGACCCGGGTAGATACCGCGAACTGGCGAAAGAACACCACGACCTGGGGCCAGTATCCAAAAAAGGGGGCGAGTATATCAGTGTCACGGATCAAATTGATGAAGATGAAGCTATTCTGCAAGGTGACGATGAAGAGCTGAAAGATCTGGTGCAGGAGGAGATTGAAGGATTAAGGGACGAAGCCCTAAAGCTGGAAGAGGAGCTGAAGGTTCTTCTGCTATCTAAAGATCCGCTGGATGAAAAAAATACCATCATGGAGATCCGGGCTGGGACGGGTGGTGAAGAAGCAGCCCTTTTTGCCGCTGACCTTTATCGCATGTACGGCCATTTTGCGGAGCAAAACGGGTGGAACATCAAACTGATTGCAGCAAATGTAACAGGTAACGGCGGCTACAAAGAGGTGATCTGCTCCTTTCAAGGTGACACTATTTTCGGTAAACTAAAATACGAGGGGGGCGTTCATCGGGTGCAGCGTGTCCCCGCTACAGAGACCAGCGGGCGCATCCACACATCAGCCGCCACGGTCGCCGTCCTGCCAGAAGCTGATGAGGTTGATATTAAGATCAATCCCCAAGATTTGCGTATTGACACCTTTCGAGCGTCAGGAGCCGGTGGTCAGCATGTGAATAAGACAGAGTCGGCTATCAGGATCACTCACATTCCCACCGATACTGTGGTCACCTGTCAAGATGAAAAATCGCAGCACAAAAATCGTGTGGCGGCAATGAAAGTTTTAAGATCCCGTCTTCTGGCTCGCGAGCGGGAAAAACAGCAGTCAAAGCGGGCGGAGGCGAGAAAAACCATGGTGTCCACTGGAGACCGGAGTGCAAAGATCCGTACTTACAATTTTCCTCAAGGACGGGTGACAGACCACCGCATAGAATTGACCCTTTACAGGCTTGAGGAAATTATGAACGGTGATCTCACCGAGCTCATCGAACAACTAAAGATTGCTGATCAGCTGGAACAGTTAAAAGCGGAAAATCTCAGTTGACATACCTGGCTCCACTTGCCACAGTTCAGGAAAACGTCACGGTTCGACGGGTTTTGGATGCAGGTGTAAAATTGCTGACTGATACAAGAACTGATGCACCGAAGGCTCGGGCAGAATGGCTCCTCTCCTCCCTCCTCAAACTTTCCAGATCTCAACTCCACATGGAAGCGGACCGCCACCGCCTCACCCACCAACAAAAAAACACCTTTAGAGCCTGGCTGAGGCGCTCTGCTGCCGGCGAACCGGTTCAGTACATAACAGGTGAAACGGAATTTTTTGGCCTGCCGTTCACTCTCACTGAAAATGTCCTCATACCGCGGCCTGAAACAGAGCGGCTGGTTGAAATTGCAATTGATGAAGCAAATACAAGTAAGGCATCTTCCATATTGGATATCGGTACGGGTTCCGGCGCTGTTGCCATCAGTCTCGCCCGCTCACTTAAAGAGATTTCTGTTGCGGCAACTGACAATAATCGAAGTGCTCTGAAGGTGGCGCATCTGAATGCTGAAAAAAACGGCGTCGCTTTAAGGATTGAGTTCTTTGATCATGACATTCTGAACGATCATATAGAAATTTGTTTTGATATCATCCTCAGCAATCCGCCTTACGTGCCGCTGAAAGAGTATAAAACACTTCAGGATAATGTCCGGTGTTTTGAACCGAGAGAGGCATTGACGGATGACGCTGACGGTCTAACTTTTTACAGAAAATTCGCCAGCGAAGGGAAAAACTGGCTCCGGGAAGGTGGCACGATGATTTTAGAGGTGGGCCGTGGTGAACACCCATTTCGCACTAAGGAACTGTTTGAGTCAGCGGGGTGGGCTAAGGTTGAACTGCTAAAAGACTACAACGGAGATCCGAGAGTGCTGAAAGCGAAACGGCCATGAATAGCGTCCTGGCTGCAATCAGGCTCTTTAGACCCGTGAACCTTCTACTGGGTGCGCTGGCGGTCGCCGTTTCTGCGGCGCTAGTTGACGCCCTGGACCAGGTCGTTCTCCTCATAAAAGGGATCCTTGTGGTGGTGTCTCTCATAGCCGCAGCCAACGCATTTAACGATTATCACGATCTGGAGGCTGACAGGATAAACCAAACGAACAGACCATTGCCAAAGGGTGACCTTTCTCCAAAAACTGCATTGATACTCTCCATCCTACTTTTCCTGATGGGCGCGGGAATCTCATTTACCATGAACACCGAATCTTTCATCATTGCCGCAGTTGTTGCTCTTCCACTCATGGTGGTCTACAGTTTATGGCTGAAAGGGTCAGTTTTAATCGGTAACATTATTGTGGCAGCAATCATCGGACTGGCATTTCTATTTGTGGGAGCACTGTTCAGTGAATTGAACCGGATGATAACGCCGTCACTGCTGGCATTTGGGTTTACAGTGGTAAGAGAATTCATCAAAGATATGGCTGACGCAGAAGGGGACCGCGCCGCTGGGCTAACTACCTTCCCCGTGAAATTTGGTTTAGAAACATCGGCAAGGGTTGCTATCGTGATAACTACTCTTTTCATGGCCCTCTTAGCCGTTCCGTATTTAATGAACATCTACAGTGAAAAATATCTTGTGGCGGCAATCCTGGGAATTGGCATTCCACTCGCATATATCATAAGTTTGCTTGTGAAATCTCCCTCCTCAAACAACTGTCATACCGCTTCGCAGATACTGAAACTTTCCGTTTTTCTTGGTCTGCTGGCTATTTATCTCGGCTGAGGCTATGGCTTCAGAATTCGTACACCTCCACAACCATACAGACTATAGCCTTCTTGATGGTGCTCAGAAAGTACCCACACTTTTAGATACAGTTACTGATCTGAACATGGATGCCGTAGGTGTCACAGAACACGGTAATATGTTTTCCGCCATCGCTTTTTACAAAGCGGCAAGAAAAGCAGGCGTCAAACCTATTATCGGCTGTGAAGCGTACGTGGCACAGGGTGATCGGTTCGACAAAACACCCAAACGAGACGGCGGATGGGGTAATAACCATCTTGTACTGCTGGCACAGAACTACACTGGCTACAAGAACCTCATGAAACTCACCACCGCCGGATATCTTGAAGGATTTTATTACAGGCCCAGGGTTGACAAACATCTCCTGAAAGAATACAGCGAAGGGATCATTTGTCTATCGGCATGTTTGAAAGGAGAGATACAGGAATGCGCTGTTAAGGACGATCTGAATGGTGCCAAGCGGACTGCTATAGAATATGCGGAAATCTTTCCCGGGCGGTTTTATCTGGAACTTCAGAATCACAACATCCCGGAAGAAGATATCTCCCGCACCGCCATCAGTAAACTGGCAAAAGAACTGGACATCCCTCTGGTTGCCACCAACGACTGCCACTACGCTCTCCAGGAGCACTGGGAAGCACACGACATCATGTTCTGCCTTGGAACAGGCAAGGATAGGAATGACCCTAAGCGCCAGCGATACGCCACTTCAGAATTCTATTGTAAATCTCAAGATGAGATGTGGAAACTTTTCAAAGATTATCCTGGCGCAATGGAAAACACTCGATTGATTGCCGATTCATGTGATCTGGAGATACCGCTGGGGGAATACCTCTTGCCCACATTTCCCATACCTGAGGACGCTGGAGCAACCACACCCGACGATTTCCTCTCACTTTCCTGCCAAAAAGGACTGGAAAATCTCTATCCGTCAGTCACCCCTGAACTCAAATCTCGCCTTGACTATGAACTAGACGTTATCCAAAAAATGGGTTTTGCCGGTTATTTCCTTATCGTCATGGATTTTGTCAAATATGCCAAAGATAACAAAATTCCTGTGGGGCCCGGCCGGGGTTCAGTGGCGGGGAGTCTGGTGGCCTTTTGTCTCGGTATTACTACCATTGACCCCATTAAATACAATCTGATTTTTGAGCGATTCCTCAATCCCGAACGGATTTCCATGCCAGACATTGACATCGATTTTTGTTACGAACAGCGGCCCCAGGTCATCGATTATATCAAGGAGCGATATGGTGAAGATTCGGTGACTCAAATTATAACGTTCGGCAAATTGAAAGCCCGCCAGGTTGTTCGTGATGTAGGACGTGTGCTGGGAATGAACTTCGGTGAAGTTGACAAAATAGCCAAATCCATCCCTGCCGGTCCCGGTGTTTCTCTGGACTCAGCCCTGGAGATTAGTAACGAACTTCAGGAATACACTGAAAAAGACGATCAACACAAAGATCTGATCAATTATTCAAGGACACTGGAAGGGATGAATCGACACGTGTCAACCCACGCGGCTGGTGTGGTAATTGCACCAGGCGATCTCACCGACTATATCCCCCTCTATAAATCGCCCCAAGGCGATATTACCTCCCAGTACGACATGAAGGATCTGGAAGATCTGGGTCTTCTGAAAATGGACTTCCTTGGCCTGAGGAATTTGACAGTCATCGATCAAACAATTTCTCTTCTCAAGACAAAAGGAATCAAACTTGATATTGAAAAACTGCCGTTGGACGATGAGGCTGTGTTTAAACTGTTTTCCCAGGGCAAGACCGTTGGTGTATTTCAGTTTGAGTCTGCCGGTATGAGGGAATATCTGAAAAAGCTAAAGCCGACCTCACTGCAGGATCTTATTGCCATGAACGCTCTATACCGCCCTGGCCCCATGGAGAACATTGATGAATTCATCAAAAGAAAACATGGTAAAAAGAAGATTAAACACATTCATCCCGATCTGAAACCGATTCTTGAAGAGACTTACGGGATTATCGTCTACCAGGAACAAGTGATGCAGATCGCCAACAGCATCGCAGGTTTTTCATTGGCACAGGCGGATATGATGCGCCGGGCCATGGGGAAAAAACAAAAAAAGCTCATGACAGACCAAAGAGAGGCTTTCATCGAAGGTGCGATTGGCCAAGGAACGGACAAGAAGAAGGCGAAGGAGATCTATGATCTAATTGAAAAGTTTGCTCAATACGGTTTCAATAAAAGTCACTCTACCGCTTACGCCTGTATCTCCTACCGGACAGCCTATCTGAAAACGCATCACCCCGCCGAATTCATGGCGGCAAACCTAACTAGTGAAATGACCAACACAACTCGTGTGGTGACTCTTCTAAATGAATGCCAGAAACTGAAAATCACAATTCACCCGTCCGATGTAAATGAATCAGACATCAACTTTAAAGCTGTGGATGAAAAAACTATCTCTTTCGGACTGAATGCGATCAAGAATGTCGGTTCAAAAGCTCTTAAGAACATCCTGTCTGTGAGAGATGAGCAAGACCACTTTAACACACTCTTCGACTTTTGCGAGCATCTCGACTTACGGATTGTAAACAAGAAAGTACTGGAAAGTCTAGTGGCCGCCGGCGCCATGGACTCACTAGAGGGGAATCGAGCACAACAATACGCTGCCGTTGAATCAGCGCTTAAGTTCACCCAACAGATGCAGGCTAACGCCAATGATAATCAATTTTCAATGTTTGGGAGTGAGACCTCAGAATCTCAGATAATTGTAAAACCTACTCTCCCAGAGGTATCCGACTGGAGTGAGACTGAAAAGCTAAATCGTGAGAAAGAGTTGATGGGCTTTTATCTAACAGGCCATCCACTGCTCGAATATGCTGATACACTGGAGAAATATTCTAATTTCGATTTTTCAGATGCTCCTGACGATATCGAAATTGAACAGATCCGGGTTGGGGGAATTATACGGGACATTCGCCATCACTTCGACAAAAAGAATCAGCAGATGGCTTTCTTTAATCTGGAATGCCTAGGCGGTTCTGTTGATGTACTTGTTTTTCACAAGGCATTCAATAATTTCAAACAGCTCATAAGTGACGGTGGTCTCATCTTTGTCAAAGGTCGCTCTACTTCACGCCTGTCGGATGATACACCAAAAATGATTGCTGAATCCATTGAGTCACTTGATGAAGTCCAGGGAAGAAATCAGTCCACGGTAAATATTGTGGTAGAGGTCGACAAAATGAAAGAGACAGATGTAGACGCACTCTATCAGTTAACCAAAAGTCACGCCGGAAATTCACCTGTCTTTTTTCATCTTTACAATGATGAGGGCAACGGCAAAAAGTTTTACGCCAAAACTGTAAAGGTCACTCCAGACGAAACATTTATCTTAAAGCTCAAGGGGCTTTATGGTGATCAAAATGTCTGGGTGGAGTGATGATTGCTCTGCTCCAGCGTGTATCGAAAGCAGAAGTCACCATCAACGATAAAACCACCGGAGACATCGGCCTGGGTCTCCTCATTTTTCTAGGTGTTTTCCAGAAAGATTCACGGGAAGATATAAAATTTCTGACGAATAAAATTGTTAACCTCCGCATTTTCAATGATGGGAACGGGAAAATGAACAAGTCGATTTTGGATATTACAGGTGCCGTTTTGGTGGTAAGCCAATTCACACTGTGTGCAGACACCAAAAAAGGACGGAGGCCAAGCTTCATCAAAGCAGCTCGACCTGGGCTGGGTGAAGAACTCTACAAAAATTTTATCCAAGCTCTCAAAGAAAGAGGTCTTTCTGTTGCCACGGGGATTTTCGGTGCCATGATGGAAGTGCACCTTGTCAACGATGGCCCCGCTACTTTTGTGTTGGATAGTAAAATCAGTTAGATACTCGCCTATTTAGAGGAGGTAAGGGTTACATGGATCTTGGCACAGCATTTGGTCTATTATTAGGTATAGGGCTCATTTCCATCGGGATTGTTTCTAACAACGGTAATCTGATGTGGTTTTTGGACTGGGATTCACTCTTGATCGTAATTGGCGGCACTTTCGCAGCAACACTGGTCAACTATCCTTTAAGAAATATTCAAGGTCTTCTGAACATTGCCTCGGCAGCATTTACCCGACAAGACATCGATCACGATGGTGTCATCGATGAGTTGGTGGAAAAAGCAGAAATATCACTGAAAAAAGGTGTTCTTTCCCTGGAACAGGAGCTCCCGAAAGTGAAGGACAAGTTTTTACGAGACGGGCTCAATCTGGCCATCAACGAGCGGGATCCGCAAGGCTGAGAAATTACCTTGAACTGGACCTGTAAAACACAGAACGGCGCAACAGCCTTGGACAGGAAATTTTTCTCTACATGGGAGCCTATGCACCTGCGTTCGGTATGCTGGGAACAGTTTTGGGACTTATCATCATGATGAAGAATTTCGCTGTAACTCAGAGCAGTGAAATGAGAGGTATTGAATTCAACATAGCGGAAAGATTCGCAGATCTGCTTGGTGGCATGGGACTTGCTCTTATTACAACATTTTACGGGGTATAGCTGTCCAATCTAGTCTTCCTTCCACTGGCCGGAAAACTAAAGCGCAAATCTGAAGAAGAATTGATGGTAATGGACATCATGGTTGAAGGCGTCATTGGAATTCATGCCAAGGATCACCCCATCATTCTTCGTGAAAAACTTATGACCTTCGTTCCTCAGAGTAAGCGACCAAGAAAGGAATAGGGTTTGGCCCGTAAAGTTTCAGGTGTATCGTTCAGCGAAGCAAAGGCCAGAAGTACAGCCTGGGCAGTTACCTTTGGGGATATGGTAACTCTGCTGCTGACATTTTTTATACTCGTTATTGTCATCATGAATGAAGCAGAAAAACATTTGGATCAAATCGTTAATATGTTACTAAACGAGACCTACAAAGAACTAAGCACCGAACTTGAATCAGACAATGTCCAGGTAGATCGCGTTACAAAGGGTGTAAAAATTACCATGGCAAGCGGTCAGCTGTTTTCGTCTGGTGACGCTGAACTCCGCCGTGAGGTGTTACCTGTCCTTAATCAGATCACCACATTCATCAAGAATTCGAGGATCGTCAGCATTCGAGAGGATCCTGAGTTTAAACAATTCCTGGATGCCATCGAAAGGAGCAAACAAAAACTTAATATTGAAATCAGGACAGAGGGACATACAGATAATCTACCCTTGCCAAAAGAGCTTACATCAAAATGGAAATCCAACTGGGAATTGTCAACCGCTCGGGCATTGAATGTTGTGGAGCTTTTGTCTGAATTCTCTGAACTATCTGAAGATAAGTTTTCGGCCATGGGCTACGGTGAATTCAGGCCCGTTGGCAAAAACGACACTCCGGAAGGACGTGCCAGGAACCGTCGAGTGGAAATCTATCTGGACGCCTTTGTGACGATGGAAGAAGTTATTACCGTTTCTCCTTTTCCAGCACCTTAAAGACTTTTTCTCCCGGTTTTGCCATCCTGTGACGTTCCCGGGCAAGTCGCTCAATATACTCCAGATCATTTTCAAGCTTGCTCTTCTCACTAATTAATTCCTCCTGCTCAGCGCGCAAACTATCAATACTCTCCATCAGGTAAGCCTTCTCTCTCTTGATTGAATAGAGTCGGTACACACCGTGATCTCCGAAGAAAAATATGACCACCAAAATGAGAGCTCCCAGAATAAGAATTTTAGGGAGAAGATTCTTGCTCTTTGACGGGGCGCCGATTCGCCGGACGGGGTGATACCGGCGCTTAGAAAAGAGAGCTAGTCTTTTTCGTGCCATCTGTTCTACCCTTCTTCGGAAAGATGCCCCAACACTTCCATTCCGGGAAAGGTGGCTGAACTGCCGAGTGTCTCCTCTATCCTTAGCAACTGATTATACTTACAGATACGGTCAGTCCGGGAAGCTGAGCCCGTCTTTATCTGGCCCATCCCCATGGCTACCGAAAAATCAGCGATAGTGGTGTCTTCAGTCTCACCAGAGCGGTGAGACACCACAGCCGCCATGCCGCTCTCTCTTGCCAGCGTCATGGTCTCCACAGTTTCCGTTACACTGCCCACCTGACTCAGCTTAATAAGAATGGCATTCATGGCGGACATATCGATAGCTTTTTTCAGGCGAGTCATATTTGTGACAGTAAGGTCATCTCCAACGATCTGGATTTTTTTTCCCAGCGTTTTGTGGAGCTCCGTCCACCCTTCCCAGTCATCTTCTGACAGCCCGTCCTCGATGGAAACAATAGGATACTTCTGCGTCAGTTCGCAGTAGAACTCTATCATTTCACTACTTGTCAGCTCTCTATCTTCTGAAGCAAGGCGGTAAATATTGCGACCGGCATCATAGAGCTCTGAAGCGGCCACATCCAGGGCGAGATAGATTTGGCTCCCTGTTTCGTAGCCCGTACGGGATACAGCCTCCAAAATAACTTCGATAGCCTCTTCATTTGAACGGAGATCAGGGGCGAAACCGCCTTCGTCCCCCACAGCTGTATTGAGGCCCTTTTCACCAAGAACTGACTTGAGATGGTGGAAAGTCTCCGTCCCCATCTGGAGCGCCTCTGAAATGCAGGAAGCACCGATTGGAAAAACCATGAATTCTTGAATGTCTACCTTGTTATCGGCATGGCAGCCGCCGTTCAGAATATTCATCATAGGGATAGGAAGAAGGGTTGCTTCTCCATTTGAGAGATAACTAAAGAGTGGCAACCCCTTGTAAGCAGCCGCTGCGTGGGCCACCGCCATGGAGACACCCAGAATAGCGTTGGCACCTACTTCACTTTTGTTTTCTGTCCCGTCACATGAGATGAGAAGTTCATCTACGCCCTGCTGATCTAGGGCATTGTGGCCTGCAACTGCTTGGCCTAACACACCTGTAACCTTGTGAACAGCCTTCATTACACCCTTCCCAAGATAAAAGTTTTTATCGCCGTCCCGGAGTTCTACCGCTTCATGAGTTCCGGTGGAGGCACCTGATGGTACAGCCGCACGACCGAAACTTCCGTCTGAAAGCAAAACGTCAACTTCCACAGTGGGATTACCACGGGAATCGAGAATTTGTCTCGCTTTGACTTGCGAAATGTTACTCATTTCTTTTTTTCGACCTTCCAGTTTACAGAAACCTGTCCAAAAATAGCACTTTCCTGCCCCACAGACATCCGGAAAAATAGATGGTTCAGAGGAAGGGAGTAGGTTGTGCGAATAGCGATCCCCCTGTATATTCGCCATCTGGAACTACCTGCAAAGAGAAAACGTATCAGACCAACTCTACTGAAAATAGAGGATCTCGTTTCTTAATTCTCACGTGACACCGCCTCTCAGACAACTCACTCGACAAACTTTGGTCTACGGCGCCGGCAATGTGCTAACCCGGCTGGTTACCTTTCTCCTACTGCCTATCTTTACTAATGTGCTCACCCCGAGGGAGTACGGTCTCACCACACTACTTTATGTATTCCTCGGCTTCATGAATATTATCTATCACTACGGGCTGGATGCTGCGTTTATGCGTTACTATAACGAGGCCGATGATTCAGACGCCCGGCAATCACTTTTTTCAACAGCGCTTTGGCTCAGTTTGGGGACGAGTTGTGTTCTATCCTTTCTGATTTTATCAGGTTCATCCGGCCTAGCATCCCTTCTTTTGGGAAACGGGCAATATGGACATCTATTACAGTTAGCTGCGGGGATTCTTCTTTTTGATGCTGTCAGTCATGTCCCTTTTTCTCTATTGAGATTGAAAGGGCGGGCAACTTTTTTCGTCTCAATCAAGCTTTTGAATGTGGTTACCACTCTCGGGATGAACATTTATCTTGTGGTCATAAAAGGAATGGGACTTGATGGAATTTTCCTGAGTGTTGCCGCAGCTTCGGCAGTGACCACCCTTTCCGTCCTGGCGGCAAGTGGCGAGTCACTCCAGCTGACTTTCAATCGCACGAGTGTCAACTCTCTTTTAAGGTTTGGTTTTCCTTTTCTGCCGGCAGGCCTCGCTTCCATCACTATGGAATCAATAGACCGATACATTCTTTCCGGACTAACCGATACAGCCACGGTGGGCATTTACACTGCTGGCTACAAGCTGGGAATTTTCATGCTTCTCATCACCACTGCATTTCAGTATGCCTGGCAGCCATTTTTTCTAAAGGCCGGTAATAATTCCGAATCAAAAGCACTTTTCGCCCGTGTCTTCAACTACTTTATGGTGATTACATTTTTTGTCTGGACACTGCTCACTCTGTTTATTTCTGAGATTTTCCAGCTGAATGTGGCTGGAGTATCACTCATCGGACCTGCCTTTGTTGAGGCCCAGTCCATTGTTCCCATTATTCTTTTAGCCTATGTTTTTCAAGGGGCTTATCTGAACTTTCTCCCCGGCATCTACTTTGAGGAAAAAACAAAATATATTGCTGCCATTACAGGCCTTAGTGCTGCTGTAAATATTGTGGTCAACTTTACTCTAATTCCAAGCTTCGGCATGACAGGCGCCGCCTACGCCACACTGGCGGGTCACGGTACCATGGCCATCACAACCTATTTCACCTCGAAAAAACTATTCCCTATCCCTTACGACTGGTTCAGGCTTTTCAGAGCAGTCATCGCTGTAGTCATAGCCCTGGGCACAGCTCACCTTCTCGATTACACGCTCCCCGGTCGGATTGCGGGAGCCGCAGCTTTCATAGGTGCTCTCTTTCTGCTAAAGGTGATCACTCTCGGACAGCTGAAGAACATCGTATCCATTTTTATGCCATTCGCCAAGGAAACTAAATGACCGGTTACAGACCCAAGGTTCTCCTCTTTTCCACACTGAAAAAGTCGTTTATAGAAGATGATGTCAGGTTGCTGGAGGAATTCAGTGATGTGAAATGGATCTGTGCACACGGCCTTTTCACTGCAGCACGGATTATGTGGTCCATGCTGTTTAGCAACGTGGGGATTGCGTGGTTTGCCTCTGTTTACAGCGCCTTCCTGGTTTTCACGGCACATTTCTTGCGGAAAACATCCATCATTATTGTGGGGGGTGCGGACCTAATTACAGATTTACATCTCGGCTATGGTCTTCTTCTTTCACCCTGGAAGCGGCCTTTCATCCGGTATGCTTTGAGAAAGGCGACACATGTTCTACCCACTTCGGAATATTTGAGACAAACGGCCTTAAAAGTGGGAGAGTATAAAGGTCATAATCTATCGAAAGTACCTCCCGGTCTCGATAGCAACTTTTGGCAACCCGGCAACCAAAAAGAGAATATGGTCTTAACAGTGGCCCAATGCACCACAGCGGACCGCATCCAAATCAAGGGGGTCGATCTGCTGCTTCAGGTGGCGGAAAAGATGAGCAACATCTCCTTTCAGATCATCGGTGTTGAGGAGACTTTGCTCTCCAGAAACAGCTTTGTCGTGCCGGAGAATGTTATTGTTTCTCCCCCCATGACTCAAGAGCAGTTACTCAGTTACTACCAGCGGAGTGCTGTATACTGCCAGTTGAGCAGGGTAGAATCCTTTGGAATTGCTACAGCTGAGGCCATGCTGTGCGGGTGCATCCCAGTAGTCACCGATGTGGGAGGTTTGCCGGAAACTATAGGCGACGCCGGCCACACTGTCCCACCGGAAAATGTAAATGCCGCCTCAGAGGCTATTCAAAAAGCTTTGAAGGAGGCAGACAGTTCTAATGGTGAAAAATGTCGAAATCGTGCCACCAAAAAATTCACTGTGGAACAGAGAAAGGAATCTCTCAAAGCAATGGTGCTTTCTTGAACCGAATGGGGTCAAATATTCTTTCTCTCACAAGCGCCGACACCGCTAGCCGGCTCCTCGGTTTTCTCGCCGTGGCCTATCTGGCAAGAACCGTGGGTCCAGAGGGAATGGGACTCCTAGCAGCCGGCATGGGAATATTGACCTGGGGAACCATCCTAGCCGAGGCAGGTTTGCCCATGCTGGGCACAAGAACTGTGGCAACTTCAAACGTGGCACCCACGAATCTTGTACGCAGGTTTATCACTATACGTCTGACTCTATCACTGGGGATACTCATTTTATTTTCTACAGTTCTTTTCCTAACGCTGGACACATCACGACTGCGCAACATTACTCTTATCTATCTTTTCGCACTTTTGCCGTCAGCCCTTGTCCTAGAATGGGTCTTTCAGGGATTGAGAAAAATGACCGTCCTCGCTACAGGTAGGATCTTGGCGGCGGTGTGTTATCTTATTTGGTTGCTTCTTTTTGTGAGGAGTGAGTCATCCATTATTTGGATTCCGGTGGGATGGGTAGCCGGTGTGGTGGCTCAAAGCATCTACCTTTGGAAACAGTACGGCGGCGTAAATGAAACTGAATCAACAGATGTCTCTCCGGCATTGAACCTCATCAAGACCGCCCTCCCTCTGGCTGTGGCCGGACTGGTGGCACAGGTGATCACTTATTTCCCGGTCATCTATCTGGGCATAACCGATCCCCGTGAGGGTGGGCTTTTCAGTGTCGCTTTCCGGGTCATTGTACTGCTTCTAGTGGTGGACCGAGTATTCTACACAATCTTTTTTCCATCAATTACAAAATATCTGAAGATCGGTGGAGAAGATCTCTTCACACGTTTCAATCGAACTCTGAAATTGGTGACTCCAGTTACTTTATACATAGCCATTGTAGCAGTCATGGGAAGTAGGCAAATATTCCCCGCCATTTTCGGCAGTGAGTTTAATCAGTCAGCCCTTATTTTCCAGATATTGACTCTCTATTTTGTCTGCACCGCTATCAACAGTGTATTTACGTTTACGCTTATCGGTGCCGAAAAAGAGAAGGTCTATCTAAACTCTCTTCTTCTGGGTGGGGCTGGTTTCTTTGGTATCATGCTACTTCCGGGCCCTTTGCCATCATCACATTTTGCTGCCATGGGCCTAGTTCTCTTTCAAGTCATCTCTCTCCTTGTGATGATGCGGGAAGTACAGAGCTTCATTTCTTTCCCAATGATCAGGTCTCTTCTTCTGCCTATTATTGTCAGTGGTTTTCTCATGGGGATTTTTTCGCTCACTTACCCCTCATCACCTGTGCTTACATTTCTAGCCTGTTTGGTAATAACACCAGTCGTTCTTTATAAATCAGTCGGAATTACATCAGAAGAAAAATCGTACTACATTAAATCAATCTTATGAGACTCTCTGTCGGTATTACACACCTTTCGCCTGCCTGGAAAATTTTACTGGAGCAGATCGCACCCCTTTGTGAAGAACTCACTAGTGCAACTGACTGGTCCACTGAAAACTATGGATGTATCATTGTCTCCTCCACCATCAGCGGCGCGGCAAAAGAAAAGCTCATGCATTTTCTGATTGATGGCGGTTCTCTTTTGTTGGAAACTGAAGGTGCTGAGCAGATGCTTGGGACTAAAAGCAAACCCGCATTTGTGGATTACATAGATACCACTGATGACCCGCTTTTCAGCTCTCTGGCATCTGGATTTATTGGGCAAAAAATGAACCTCCCTTCCAAAGCTACACAGCTCAAAGAGAGGCACGGCAGACATTTGATTGAGGAAACCGCTGTGGGAAAAGGAAAAGTCATCATACTCCCAGGCGGACTGATAAATTCCGTATTGTCATGGGGGCGCGTCCGTAGAAACTTTCCTTCCCACGGGCCGTGGATGCCCTCAGAACGGGTGGCAAAAGTTTCCAAGCGGACCGTTCGTGATATAGTTCACCGATCACTGCAAGAACTGTTTTGGCGACGAGATCTCCCCTTCGTATCCCTCTCGCCTTTCCCAAATGGTGAAAACTCGGTCTTCAATTTTCGCGTCGATACCGATTTTGCCTCACAGGAAGCAGTTGAAACACTTTATAAGCTCTGCAACAAACATGACGTTCCCGCCACTTGGTTCGTTGAGACAGGTAGTTGCCAAGAGTGGGTTGACCGATACGGCAAGATGGAAGGTCACGAAATTGGCCTACATTGCTTCAAACACAGGATTTCCAATGACTATACAAAAAACGAGCTGGACATGCGAAAAGGGACATCCATTCTTCGAAAAAATGGCATCACCCCCCGGGGCTACGCCGCACCATTCGGCGAATGGAACAGAGCATTGGCAAAGGCCCTGGAACACCGCGGTTTCGAATATTCCTCAGAATTTGCCTTAAACTATGATGACCTTCCTTTCTATCCGTTCCTAGGTGAACGGTCATCATTTGTTTTACAGGTTCCCGTCCATCCCATCTCCACCAGCACATTGCGTAATGCCCGCCACTCAACTGAAGAGATGAAAGATTACTTTGAGACAAATATGGAAGATCACCTCGCAAACCGGTTGCCGCTATTCATTTATGATCACCCCGCTAACCCTGATCACGAAGCTCTGGATTGGCTTTTCCAGACAGTTAAGGAGAGAAAGATATCCGCCCTGACCATGGGCCAATATGCAGATTGGTGGAAAGTCCGCGCAGGGACCCATTGGTCAGCCCAACTGAAAGGCGGGCTTCTCCAACTCTCCAGCAGTGATTGGGACGACTCTGTGAAGGTTGAGGTGTCTCAGTCAAGCAACCGAAACATGATGGTTGGGAAAAACACTGATCTCAAGTTGACTGAAACAGCCTGGCTCACGACACAACCAAAGACAAACAGACAGCCGCATATATCTGTCCTACATCGATTGAACCGTAAGATGATTTTCAACGATATTCTCCATACTTACTGGAAGTACAAATTGTGAAGATCACCCTTGCTAGTTACCACACCGTCAACGTTAAACACGGTGGCCCCCGCACTCAAATCCTTCAGACCAAACAACATCTTGAAGATTTGGGCCACCATGTAAAGCTGCATGAAACGTGGAACGGGAAACCTGATCTGAAATCATCCGATCTTTTCCATCTTTTCGCCTCCAACTTCGCTGTCTACGATCTAGCCCGGTTTCTCCATATTGAAGGAATGCCCTTTGTTACCAGTCCTATTTTCTTTACACGGCGCTCCCCCCGAGTGATCAGGTGGGTCCTTAGGGTAGACACCCTTGTGAGAAAACTGGCACCTGGGATCTGGTCCGACTACGGGTTCACACGGGACATCTGCCATTGGTCGTCTGCAGTCCTTCCCAACACCGAATCAGAGCAATCTCTGATAATTGATGGATTGGGTATCCCTGCCGAGAAAACAGAAGTGATCCCCAACGGAGTGGAAGAGCGGTTTCTTCACGGTGATCCTGAACCGTTTTTGGAGAAGTACGAAGTCCAAGATTTCATTCTGAATGTGGGTCATATCGGTGTGGAGCGAAAGAATACTCTTTCCCTCATTCGCGCTCTTGAGACAATTGATCACCCCGCAGTCATCATCGGAAAAGTGACTGACACTGAAGAAGGGCAAGCTTGCCTGGCGGAAACGAAAAAAAATAGGAATTTGACCATCATCAAGGGGCTCGATCACGATTCAGACCTTTTGGCATCTGCCTATGCTGCGGCAAAGGTGTTCGCTCTCCCTGCCAGGTACGAAACGCCGGGCATCGCCGCTTTGGAGGCGGCACTGGCAGGAGCAAACATTGTGATCACTCCTCACGGCGGCACCCAAGATTACTTCCGGGAGATGGCTATCTATGTGGATCCTTACTCTGTCAATGATATCAGAGCGGGACTTGAACGGGCCCTCAATGCTCCCCCAGATGACAAACTGAAAAAACATGTCCAAAGTAACTTTCTCTGGCAGCGTGTGACTGAAATGACAGCTAATGTATACCAATCCGTTCTAAATCAGTAATGCATCACCTCATCAGTTAATGAACGTCTCCATCATTGTCTCCGCCTACAACGTTGCCGATGTCCTGGGCACAACCCTCCCTCCCCTCCTCAGTCAGGACTACAGTTCAGAGAAACTTCAGATCATTGTTGTGAACGATGCATCAACAGATGAGACAGCCGCTTTACTAGCTTCTCCCGAATGGACGGACAGATGCGAGATCATTCACCATGAAACAAACCGGGGCCGCTGCGCCACACGAAATTCAGGCCTTCACGCCGCCACCGGTGACCTGGTCATATTTATCGATTGCGACATTGAAGTGGCGGATGATTTTGTGTCACGCCATGTTGAGCGGCACGCCGACCCGCAGGTGACAGGTCTGGTATCTAATCTTCAGCCTGCTATGTCCCCCTTGCGGCAAAAGTATCACCGCTATCTCTTTCACGGCCGGCGCGGCGCGAAAACGGTGGGCAGAGACCAGCCTCTCCCCTACCGCTATTTCATCCTCACCGCAACATCTGTACAGCTATCAGCACTGGAGGAAACAGGAGAGTTCAAGCAAGAACTAACGGGCTACGGCATCGATCTTCACTACGCTTACCGCCTTTGGAAGAACTTTCCCGAAAATCTTTTCTATGAGCCCAATATTGTTGTGAAACAGCACAAACTTAAAACTTTTCCTCTAGCCTTATCTGACTTTGGGGACTACGGCAAAACCAATCTCCCCATTATATTGGATGAATTTCCTGAACTGGGGAAGAATATGGGCATCGATTTCGTAAACGGCTCAAATAGTTTAAAGCGTTGCGCCGGGGCCTTGCTATTTAACCCCTTAACTCGGGGAATGGGGCGGCTTTTACTGTCCCTTTTTCCGTCCCCCCTTTGCAATCCTTTCATCCGATACTTCATGGTTGACGCTGTTGTGACGGGATACAGGCTTTCCTTGAAATCATAATGGGCCACTCCTCTTATGAAAATCGCCTCTCTTGATCTCGGCACCAATTCACTCATATTGACTGTGGCAGAGTGGAACGGTACCGCATTTACGCCGCTCTTTGAGGATGTTCAGGTGGTCCGGCTGGGCCAGGATCTTGCAAAACGGGGTTCTCTCCACCCTGAGGCCAAAAAGCGTTGCTTGAAAGAGCTCCAAAACTTCTCAGAAAAAATAGCCCAGTTTGAGATAGAAAATGTTTTGGCGGCGGGTACCGCCGCCCTCAGAAACGCTGGCGACGGCGTTCAGTTTGTGCAAGAAATTGAAGATCAATTAGGGTTTAGCTTCAGGATCATTTCAGGAGATGAAGAAGCGAGCCTCACTTTCAAAGCAATTCAGCATGAGTTTGCCGACCTAGCCCAACAATTCATTATGATTGATATTGGCGGCGGAAGCAGTGAGCTGGTGGTTGGCGATGGTGACATAATTTTATCGAAAACCAGCCTTGAAGTAGGCACAGTTTCTTTCACGGAACGGTTTGTTCAGCATGATCCACCCGCCATTGATGAGCTCAATGCAGCTTCATCAGTCATTGCTGAACTGATGCATCAGTTTCCCGCCGGTTCTACCTCAAGCATGGCCGTAGGAGTGGCCGGAACAGTAACAACATTGAAGGCAGTGGACGTGGAGATGGATGAATATGACCCATGTGCTGTCCATCGGAGTCAATTGAATAAAGACGACGTTGTGCGTCTTGGTAAGCTTTTTAGGAGCATGCCCACAAAACAACGGGTAAAAATAAAAGGGCTCCCACCGATGCGTGCTGATATTATCCCCATGGGCGCCACCATTTTGGAGACCCTCATGGAAGAATTAAACCTGGAATCGGTCTACGTTAGTGATCGAGGGTTGAGGTGGGGATTACTTTACGACTGGATTGAGAAAAACGGCTGACAATCAGTTTCTATCTTCACCCTTAGCAAGCTTCTGGCTCGCTTCGTAGAGGAGCTTTTTCTCGTTTTCTGAGAGACCATCGTACCCGATTTCATTGATCTTGTCCAGTAGTCTATCTACTTCCAAACGCAAATCTTCATCCTGTTGTCGCTTCTTCCTAATGTAGCGCTTCCGGATGCTGTTCTTTTGCTGCACCAGTACATTCTTTAGCATATCCAGCTGCACGTTAGACTTCAAGTAGGCAAAACCAATGATCATGCCGGACAAGTGCGTTAAATGACTTACGTTGGATGCACTTGTGCCCAGTGATGAAAAGAAAGCGAGGCCGCCGATAAATATAACAAAATACTTTACCCTTACGGGAATAAAGAAGTAGAGATAGACATATCTATTGGGAAAGATAAGACCGTAAGCAAGCAATATCCCGTAGACAGCACCGCTCGCACCCACCACCGGAACAGGAGAATTGAGACTGAATAATACTGTCACAAGCCCTGAACCCACACCGGTAATGAAGTAGTATTTTAGGAATTCTTTCCGTCCCCACAGTGTTTCCAGTTCTGAACCAAACATCCAAAGTACAAACATGTTGATGAGAACATGCCAGATTCCTCCGTGAAAAAAAAGGTAAGTGAACGGCTGCCAGATCATCAGCTGAGACCAGGTATTCCTGGGAACTATGCCGAAAAGTTGAAAAAGGATTCGCTCTTGACCCGAGATGGTCTGAAGCACAAAAATGACAAAATTGATGGATACCAGCAACTTGATGGCATCAGTGAAGAGCCTCGGACCGAAATAGTTGCCCCGGGAAAAACTACTCTGGTACTGGTACCGCATCTGTTAAAACTTTTGAATGATCCTGTACAAATTGCAAAGTGGCATCCCACACCGCCTCCTTGTCACGGTCGTACATGAGCATGTGTGTGGAACGGTTGAATGTGATGAACTGTTTATCTTCAGAACTGATAGCGTCGTAGACCCGAGGGCCGTTCTCATAGGGCGCGGAAATGTCCTCAGTAGAATGCATGATTATAGCCGGGGCCATCACTTTATGGAGTTGACGGCGTATTCTGAAGGTCAATTTCAGAACTTCTCGTCCCGCTTTGAGAGGATAAACAGAATAACCAAATTTTGGTAACTGGTCATCACTAGTTGTTTTAAAACGTTTGACTTCATACTCTTTAAAATGACACACAATAGGTGAAAAATATACTTTTCGGCTCTTGAATTTATACATAGCGGGTGCCATGATGACCAAACCGGGCACATTCCTAGTTAGGGCAAGATGAAAAGCCAGTGTGCAACCCATACTAAAGCCGATAACGAATACTTCTTGAAATTCGCGAGCAAGTTGATCATAACCTTTTTCAACGGCATCTATCCAGTCGCGATAAGATTTTGAATTACAGTCCTTCACAGATGTCCCATGTCCCGGCAGCAGTTCTCCCACGGCTGTGAAACCGTTGGACGCCAGGAATTTGCCAAGGCCGTGCATTTCGAAGGTGCTGCCGGTGTAACCGTGGATGATATAACACGCCGAGTTACTGGCGCCATCATACCTGAAAGGCTCAGATGAAATTCTTGATGTCAACAGATCGTTCATGACAGAATACTCTCCATCACCCGTAGAGAGCGGACCTCACTTAGCCCTTCTATGTGGAAACTGAAATATTGTTGCAAAAAGCCGCCCACTTCCCGTCTCTCTGATGCTCCAAAACTAATATCACCCACATTATCAAGACTCCCACTTTTCAACGCTTTCAGGATCGTCACTGACTGTTGAGACAGTTGCGTTCCGGTGCCGGAGCTGCAGTTCCCACACAACAGTTCACCGTATCCCAAAGAAAAGAATGCGCTCTCAATTGCACCCTGACAATGGGGACATTTAGAAAGGTGCGGTCGAAAACCGAGCAATGAAAGTAGTTCCATTTCGAAAAACCAGAAAAGTCTGTTGAGGTGCCCTTCACTTTTGTCCATGGCATCAAGGACATCTTCTGTAAAATGGAACAGTTCAGCGTGGGGTTCTTCACCGGTAACTGTCCGGTCCACTAACTCCACAACGGCAAAGCCGTAACTGAGTTTTTTCACATCATGCTTTAAAGAGAGTAATGGGTGGCTAAACTCTGCTTTGGAGAAAATCTGAAGCTGCCGTTTTGGATTGTAGTAAAAATTGAGAGAGAGACAGTTCATGGGCTCCAGGTAACCACTCTGAAGAGTCTTTGAAGTCTTGATCCCCTTAGCAATGATAGAGAGTTTCCCGAAATCGCGGGTATAGCACCGGGCGATTTTGCTGGTATCTCCATAAGGAAAACTCTTCAGGACGATTGCGAGAGTGGATTCAAGCGCCATCTCCTTGAATCAGTATGCCTTACCGAACAGAACCTGATATTTTGCAGGCTTGCCACTATAAACACAGTTGAGACCACCCACTTTTTGCTCGAATGGAATGCACCGGATGGTAGCCTTGGTCTCTTTCTGAATGGCCGCTTCTGTTTTGGGATCTCCGTCCCAGCCACACTTTACAAATCCCGATATTTCTTCAATGATGGATTTGAATTCATCATATGATTCTACTGTAAAGGTGTGCTTATCACGGAATGCTTTTGCCTGATTGTAGAGCGATTTCTGAATTTCATCCAGCAATCGTGGGATTTCTTCTCCCAATTTATCTTTAGGGACTGCAACTTTTTCCCCGCTGTCACGTCTCACCAGTGTCACCACATTTTTTTCCATGTCGCGGCTGCCCACTTCAAGCCGTACCGGCGCCCCTTTCATCTCCCACTCATTGAACTTGAATCCGGGTGTGACACCATCGCGGTCATCAACGTAACACCTGACACCTTCAGCCTGAACTGCTTCAAGCGGCCCGGAGAGATATTCCAAGACGGCGTTCATATCTTCCTCACTCTTGCCGATGGGGACCACCACCACCTGGTGCGGTGCAATGCGAGGCGGCAGGCGTAACCCCTTATCATCGCCATGAACCATGACAATGGCACCAATGAGACGTGTGGAAACGCCCCAGCTGGTGGCATAAACATATTCCTCCCGATTGTCTTCTGTCTGAAAAGTGACATCGAAAGCTTTGGCAAAATTTTGCCCGAGGTTGTGTGAAGTCCCGGCTTGAAGTGCCCGACAATCACCCATCATCGCCTCGATACAATAGGTATGCTCGGCACCGGCAAATTTTTCCATATCTGTTTTCAGCCCCGTGAAGACAGGAATGGCCATGACATCTTCCGCCACTTCACGGTAAATCTCTAGAATCTTCTTTGCTTCTTCTTCAGCTTCTGAAGCGGTGGCATGAGCGGTGTGTCCCTCCTGCCAGAGAAATTCAGTGGTGCGGAGAAAGAGCCGCGTCCTCATCTCCCAACGAACCACATTGACCCACTGGTTAATCAGAATCGGGAGATCACGGTAAGACTGAATCCACTTCTTGTACATGGCCCAGACGACCGTTTCGGAAGTGGGCCGGATGATAACTTCTTCCTCCAAAGCCGACTCCGGATCCACCACAAGACCGTCCCCATCAGGATTAGCCATGAGGCGGTGATGAGTAACCACAGCACATTCTTTTGCAAAACCGGCCACGTGTTCTGCTTCCTTACTGAGAAAAGATTTAGGTATGAATAATGGGAAGTAAGCATTCACATGACCCGTAGCCTTAAATCGATTGTCAAAGGCACTCTTCACCAATTCCCAAAGAGAGAAACCATATGGCCGAATGACCATGGTCCCCTTAACGGGGCCGTAGTCTGCCAGATGCGCCTTAGTAACCACATCGGTATACCACCGGGCATAATCTTCACTCTTTGCTGTTACACCTTTAGACATTCGAATCTCGGGTTAGAAAACGATTAGAATATACCTCGACAGAGAGAATTATCTGAACGTAGGCCTGTCAGGAGCAACCGAAGTAAGAAGAGAATTCCTTGAGAGCTTTTTCAATACCGTCACAGTCAACGCTGCGGTTTGTCACCATTCTAAAGCGAGCTGGCCCCACAGCGAAAAATTTCACACCCACGTCACCCATGGCAGAAACCACTTCTTCCAGGGTCTTGCTGTTATCCGTGAGCACAGCGTAAACAATATTGGTTTTGACATAGTCAAGATCAACGGATAGTCCGTCAATATCGGAAATTCCCTCAGCGAGGCGGCGGGCGTTGGCGTGATCATCCTTCAACCTTTCCACCATTTCATCAAGCGCCACCATGCCCGCTGCGGCGATAATTCCCGCCTGCCGCATTCCGCCACCAAGACCTTTCCGGAGGCGCCTGGCCTTCACGATAAAGTCAGAAGGACCACAAATCACCGAGCCGACGGGACAGGAAAGACCCTTGGACATGCAGAATGAAACTGAATCGACATTTTCTGTCAGTAATTTAACGGTGGTCCCCAGAGCGACAGCTGCATTAAAAATCCGGGCACCATCTATGTGGATGGGAAGTTTGTGTTCTCTGGCAACACAAGAAACGGTATCTATGTAATCCTTGCTGAGAGGAGCACCATAACAGACATTGTGGCTATTCTCAAGACCAATGAGTTTCGTCTTCGGGAAATGCACATTGTCTGGTCTGATGGCTCCTTTTATTTCGTCCAGGTCAATAGTGCCATCATCGTGATTCTTAAGGGTCCGAGGGTGGACACCACCGAAAGCGGCGATACCGCCAGCCTCATACATGTAGGTGTGTGCCTTATCACCGAGGATCACCTCCGTCCCCCTTTCACAATGAGCGAGTACCGACACCAGATTTGCCATGGTGCCACTGGGTACAAGAAGTGCTTTCTCCTTTCCGAAAATGTCAGCCGCCTTATTTTCGAGAGCGTTGATGGTTGGATCCTCTTCAAACACATCATCGCCCAGCTCAGCCGCGGCGATGGTTTGGCGCATGGATTCGGTGGGGAGTGTTACTGTATCGCTGCGAAGATCAACTATTTCCATCAATATTTCACCTTAGTTGGAAAGGCGTGAATTTAGATGTCGCCCCTCTGGCTTTTCAATGAAATTGTTGGTGCCTGACTGTACATTCAGCCAGTGGTTTCCGAGAATAAACTAAAGCAGCTGAGGAGTCTCAGCCAAAAGAAAAACCGTCTCAAGCGGAATCGCTTTATCGTCGAGGGTGTCAGGCTGGTAGAGGAAGCGACAAGAGCTGGAAGGGTTGAATCTGTTTTCCACTTCCCTGATGCCGTTTCGTCCGAGCGATTAGCAACCCTCATGACTGAATTGAAAAAAAGGGACATTCCAGTTATGGAGATTGAGGAAAAAGACTTGAACAGTCTCTCCGACACAGTCCAGAACCAAGGTGTGGTGGCTCTTTCCACCATCCCGGAACACAATGATTCACAGCCTGCTCAAATCAACGGCAATTGGCTCTATCTTGACCAAATTAGAAATCCGGGCAACCTCGGTACTATACTGAGAACGGCTGACTGGTTCCATCTCAAGAATATCGCTCTTTCACCTGCCACTGCCGATCCCTACAACCCGAAGGCGGTCCGCGGAGGCATGGGAGCACATTTTCATCTGAATATTCACACTGATTGGCCGCTAAGTGATCTCAAGAAATCTGGCCGCAAAATCATTGCCGCTGATCAGGACAGTGAACATATCTTGAAATTTAATGTAAAAGAATCTGAGGAGTGGTGTTTGGTAATAGGAAGTGAAGCAGACGGTATTTCAAAGGAGAATCGAAACTTGGCAGATCAATTTGTCTCTATACCGGGAACCGGAGAGGGCGACTCACTGAATGTCGCGGTGGCAGCAGGAATACTGTTATATCAACTCACTAATTCAAGCTGATGTAACGTTCTGGTATTACGCTAAAACCGGATCGGTTTTGCAGGGCCCATGTCCAAATCTTTCATCGCTTTGGTGACGACTTTCGATTCTACTCCCCCCCTTGATAAAGCCAGTCAATTTATTAAAGAATCACCTCCCCTTAAAGTGACTCAGGCGTTTATACCGTCACCTTGGTTTTCCCTAACCAATTCTTTAAGTTACCTTGACCGTGATGGAAGCATCTCCAGAGATGAGCAAGGAACCGGAACCCCATGAGTGTAATATTTACAGTAAGAGGAGCATTCATCCTCGTCACACTTTCTTTGCTTTTTTCCGGCTTTCTCACTTCTGCGCTCATTCTGCTGGTTGATCCGGCCGGTCAAACATTTCTTCCAACCACACTCATCGTAGGCGAACTTTTGCTCGTTGTCCCTCTCATCATAATCCTCACCCGGAGTAAGGTAAATCTGGGGGAAACATTAAGAATCAATCCCGTCTCAAAGAGAACATTACTGTTGTCAGCCTTGATATCTTGTGGGATTGTGGTCTGGGCCGATGAACTGGAGCGGATTATTGCACTAATTATCCCGCCACCTCAGTGGCTGGACCAATTGGGACAATTCCTGGCAGTGGATAACCCGCTATCACTGACACTTATTTTTATTGGTGCTGTGCCCCTGGCTGCTTTCTCAGAGGAGGTTCTTTTTCGCGGTTTTCTCCAGCAGGTCCTTGAAAAACAATGGCAGGATGTCACACGGGCAGTTCTTGTGGGAAGCCTATTTTTTGCTGTTATCCACCTCATTCCTTACTGGGCTGTTCAGATTTATCTCCTAGGCCTTGTCATGGGTTACCTGGCATGGATTACAAACTCCATCTTTCCCAGTATGGTCCTTCATGGAATCAATAACGGTATCGCATTCAGTTTTGCGAACTGGGGGGACTTTTTCGAGGGTTGGTACGACTGGAATGGTCATGTTTCTCCACTAATTCTTGCAATTGGCACCACCATGACAATTTTTGGTTTCAGGCAACTTAACAGGGATTTAACACCGGTAGAGGACAGTTAAGATGATGTCAACACATCCAATGGGGTCATCATCCATGCTCGGCACGGAAGTGGCTGTTCTCCTCGACACTTTCCGCCGATTTATACGCCGGAAGGCCAATGCCAATCTGCGACGGCTCATCGAAAAAATTCATGCGGCCGACCTGGCACTGCTTTTCCGTTATTTCAATGAACCAGAGAAAAGTTTTGTCTTCGCCCTCATCCGAGAGAGCGAGGAAGTAACGGGAGAACTGCTCAGCGAACTAGATGAGTCCATCATCTCTGAATTGTTGTCTCCGCTAGAGCCAGCCGATGTAGCAGCCATGCTGAGCGACATAGGTTCCGATGATGTGGCTGATATACTTAATCTTCTGGAGGATGAGAAAGCCCAAGCAATCCTTGAAACACTACAGAAAAAGGAATCCGAGGAGTTGGAAGAGCTCATGGCCTACGCCGAGGACAGTGCCGGCGGAATTATGTCCTTGGATGTTTTCTCCCTCCCTGAATCGACAAAGGCTATGGATGCTATCACAGCCATTCAGAGTTCGGAAGAGGCCGAGATGGTCTTTTATCTTTATGTCACGGATAAAGAATTTCATCTGACGGGTGTTGTATCGTTGCGTGATCTTGTAACAGCACCCGCCGGTGCTGAATTGAAAGGAATCATGGAGCGAAATGTTGTATCGGTTACTCCTGATAGAGACCAAGAGGAAGTGGCCCGGCTTGTCTCACAATACAATCTACTGGCCATCCCAGTGGTAGATAACAATTCAACGCTTCTTGGTATTGTCACTGTAGATGATGTTGTGGACGTGATTCGCGAAGAGGCCACTGAAGACTTCCTCCAAATGGCAGGTATCGGAAAGGACAGAGAGATACTTATGAAGTCCACATTTGATAATGTCAAGCTGCGTCTTCCCTGGCTCTTCGCCAGCTGGATCGGTGGCACCATCGCAGCCTATGTCATCGGCACGTTTGAACCTTTATTGGAATCGGTCATCGTACTGGCAGCCTTTATTCCTGTCATTATCGGTATGGGGGGTAATGTGGGAACACAATCATCCACTATCATTGTCCGTGGCTTTGCCACAGGAAGATTGCAGCTCTCAAAAATTGGGTCTGTTATCTGGAAGGAAATGCGGGTTGGATTAATCCTGGGAATTTTCTACGGAATTCTTCTGGGCGCGGTGGCCATGCTGAAGTTCATAGATGCCCCTCCTGAACTGGGGCTTGTAGTTGGACTGGCCATCTGTGTGTCCATGATTATTGCCACATCCATCGGCACACTGGTCCCCATCGTCCTGAGAAAGCTGGATGTGGACCCGGCCATTGCCTCCGGACCGTTCGTCACTACAGCTATCGATATTTTCGGTCTCCTCGCCTATTTTCTCATCGCTGTCTCCTTTATCTCTTCCATCTGAGCGGTAGGAATGTTTGCCGCCCTATTTTCTCTGACGGTCACCCTCTATGCTGCCATCCTGCTCTTTTTCTTTTTGGGACTCTTCTCCACAAGGGAAACCCGGACTGAGAATCAGCCGTTTGTATCCATTGTGATTCCGGCTCGGAA
Source organism: Candidatus Neomarinimicrobiota bacterium (assembly GCA_012964825.1). Classification (NCBI taxonomy): domain Bacteria; kingdom Pseudomonadati; phylum Fidelibacterota; species Fidelibacterota bacterium. The sequence continues at coordinate 24,776 of DTTI01000079.1, read as the reverse complement.
TGAGAAAGATCATATCGAAAACATTCTTCAGGATGTGACCCACCAGACCTACCCCGTTGATAGTTACGAAATAATCATTGTGGATGATGAATCCAGCGATATTACACCAAATCTGGTCCAGGCCTTTTCCCAGTGTTATCCAAACGTCAAACTCGTGAGCTCACAGAAAGGATCACCTCATTTAAAGAATAAAAAACGGGCGCTGGATGTGGGAATCAGAGTATCCAAAGGAGAAATCGTTTTGGTCACAGACGCTGATTGCCGCGTTACCAGTCGCTGGGTCGAAACTATGATTTCCTATTTCGCCCCTGAAGTGGGGCTCGTAATTGGTTATTCTCAGGTTAATTCAAACGAAAGACTTAATCAGCAAATCGAGGCCCTCGATTTTCTAATGCTTTCCGCCGCCGCCAGAAGTACGGCCCAGTTTGGTGTCCCTTTCGCCTGTACGGGACAAAACCTGGCATACCGTCGAGCCGGATTTGATGAAGTGGACGGATTTTCAACTTTCGCTGATGCCCTTGGTGGCGATGACAATTTTCTACTCCAATCTGTTAGAAAAAAAACTTCCTGGGAGATCGTGTCAGCACTTGATCCGAACTCATTTACCAGAACTTCCCCCTGCAAAACCAGAAGTGAGTTCGTTTCGCAGCGCATCCGATGGGCGTCAGATGCTCTCTATTTCAAAGAAGCAAATCCGCTATTCTTTTTTGCCATTGTCACAACATTTCTGGCAAACCTCTTCCCGGTGGCTTCTGCAATCGGACTCATTTTCGGTTTAGGTTCACTATCTTCACTCACAAACGGCCTCACCATTAAATTCCTTGCTGAGGGATTTATGATGGCCAAAGCCACAAGCCTGTTTAAATGTCGCGATTTGAGGAAGGCTTTCGTCCCGTGGTTTCTGTTGCAGATGCCTTATGTTGTCTATATAGGCCTAACCACCCTCACCGGGAAAACGGTAACATGGGGAGGCCGCCAATCGGAATGAACATTATTCACCGATGGTTAGTGGGCGGCCTAGTGATGGTGCTGCTTCAAGCTGATGACAATGAGGAAAAGCTTCATTATACCGTTACTTTATTGAAGATCCCCTGCGTCGATGTGACCATGGTGAATAAAACGGTTGAGCAAAATCAAATGAGACTAAACTTCAGTGCTAAGACAAAAAACGTCTTTGACTACTTCTTTGCCATCGATAATCAGTACAACACATGGTACAGCTCACAGACTTTCCAGATGACACAATATGCTTCCACCATCAACCAACCGAACGCCGACTATTCTTTCAAACTGAGCTGGAATCCGGAGACGAGAAAATATGAAACATCTAAACAATCATATAGCCGCCCTGAAGGGAGCCACAATATCTTCTCTCTTCTCATGCGTGCTCGCAAGCTCCCATGGGAAAAACTCGATACTGTCTGGTGGCCCGTGGAGCACGATGGTAAACCGTATCGGGGGCGTTATCTTTGGGTCGAGTCTGAAGACATTGCAGTGGGATCTGAGGAAGTTCTTGCTGATCACTACCGACTCGACTTGGAACTTGATGACGGTGATAATGTAGAGCTTCTTGAAGTATCAGATGTCTTTTCATGGGGGATTGTGCTGGACGGATGTGTTCGCCAGCTATGGATAGAGAAAAATGGTGACAGGAGGATATTACGTGCTGAAGTGTCAGTTCGTGGAATTACATTGACAGCTAAGCTGAAAAGTGACTAACCAAAATTCAGATATAAAAAAGCCCTTCCTTCAGGAATACGGCCAAACCCTTCTGCTCTGGCTCGGCATTCTCACTGGCATTGTTATCCTTCTTCAGTTTCATGTTGAAAAAAACTGATCGCTATTGTGACCATAACGCTTGGACTTTTCACCAAAGCATTTGCCGGACTGGGCGTCATTATTTCCCTGGTTCCCGTAGTTGGCCCCCTAATCGTTAATATTTTTACACTACCTTTCTTCTGGCTCATAAATGGCCTCGCCTCTATCGTCAGTATGGTCGCCATCCGGAAAGGCTATAACAAAGAAGTGCTCCGTTCCAGAGTGCTGACCGTCGCTCTCCTGATTGGGATACTGATCGGGTATATTTTGGGACACTTGCTTCCGATCCGCTGAAAACGGAACGTCCCGCCTGATATTATTATTTGATCAGGGTTATTCTTTAGAAACCCAGGTCAGCGGTCTGAGTAAAATACTCGATAAATGGCACCGGCATGATCATCCGAAATCAAAAGACTACCATCGGGCAGGACCTCTACATCAGCCGGGCGGCCCCAAGGCTTATCCTTCTGTAACCATCCTTCAGCAAAAACCTTGTAGCTTATCACATCATTTCCGTCTAGCTCCACAAACATGATACGGTAGCCAAGAGGAACACTTCTGTTCCATGAGCCGTGTTCAGCAATGAATATCTGATTCCTGTACTTCTTCGGAAACAGATTTCCAGTGTAAAAGCGCATCCCGATGGCGGCCACATGCGGAGCAAGTTTCCTTGCAGGTGCTTCATAGTCCTCACAATCATGACCTGCGCCAAATTCAGGATCCAATATCTCGCCGCCGTGACAATAGGGGAAACCAAAGTGCTGACCCGGTTCGCTGGCTCTGTTTAATTCATCAGGCGGCAGGTCGTCTCCGAGCCAGTCCCTGCCGTTATCCGTAAACCACAGCTCCCCCGTTACGGGATGCCAGTCGAAACCTACAGAATTTCGGACGCCACGGGCGTAGATCTGCATGTCACTCCCGTCCGGCTTCAGACTCGTGATGGATCCATACACCTCATTCTCTTCATCACAGATATTGCACGGTGCTCCCACCTGTACGTAGAGTCGACCATCAGGGCCGAAACGAATAAATTTCCATCCATGGTGGCTATCTGATGGATAACCGTCATAGACTACCACCGGCTTCGGCGGATCGGCTAAGTGTTTTTCAATATCATCAAATCGAAGGACACGATTCACCTCGGCCACATACAGATCACCATCTTTAACAGCTACACCGTTAGGCATATTTAGCCCTTCAGCAATTGTGTACACTTTTTCAGCAATATAATCACCGTCTTCATCCCGAAGAGCATAAACGTAACCCCGGCGGCGCGTCCCCACAAACAAGGTCCCTTTGTCACTGCGAATCATAGACCGTGCGTTGGGGACATTGTCTGCATAGACCTCGATTGAGAAGCCGTCTGGAAGCTTCAATGTGTGAAGCGGTAAACTTTTTGCACTTAGTGCACTAAGAAATGGAAAAAAGAGCAAACCGAGAAAAACCATGGAGATTGGTTCAGATACAGTTTTGAGGAATCTTTTCATTATCAATGTATGCCTCCGGTAAAGTTAGAAAATATAGTTTCCCCATTATCAAAACAATTTCCTAAAGTTATTATTTACCATGGATTTCCTGAAGGGACCGCACTTCGTTCCGATCCCTTGATCGAATGGCCCGCACAGCTGCTTGAGCACCAGACAGTGTGGTGACAATGGGTATTCTTGCCTGGATAGCGGCCCGACCAATGGCATATTCATCATAGCGGGACTGAGCTCCCAGCGGTGTGTTTACGACCAATTGGATTGCCCCATTTTTTATGCCGTCTACAACGTTGGGTCGTCCTTCACCTACTTTGAAAATCTTTTCAGCCTTGATTCCGTTTCGTCGGCATGTTTGGGCTGTCCCCTCTGTAGCTACCACCTCAAATCCCAGCTCAGTAATATCGCGAACAATGGGAAGCACTTTCATCTTATCGTTATCATTTACGGACACAAACGCCTTTCCGGAAGTGGGAAGCGACTGACCGTCACCTGTAATCGCTTTAGCGAAAGCATCACCAAAACTTGGGGCTATACCCATCACCTCTCCGGTGGACTTCATTTCAGGACCTAAAAACACGTTTTCTTCTGGAAACTTATTGAAAGGAAAGACAGGTTTCTTAACGGCAATGTGGCCGTTGGTGGAATATTCTGAAAGTTTATAGTCCGAAAGTGTCTTACCCAGAGCAATACCGGTGGCAATCTTAGCTAGCGGCACATCCGTCGCCTTACTGACGAACGGCACCGTCCTGCTGGCTCTGGGGTTTGCCTCCAGTACATAAACAGTTCCACCCTTTTCGGCAAACTGAATATTGATCAAACCTTGCACTCCAAGCTCCAAGGTGATCTGCTTGGTATATTCCTCTATTTTTTTCAAACCACTGGCCGTGAGCCAGTATGGTGGAAGCACGCATGATGAATCTCCGCTGTGGATGCCCGCCTCCTCGATGTGCTGCATCACACCGGCCACATAAACCTGCTCTCCGTCGCAAAGAGCGTCCACATCAAATTCGAATGCGTCCTCCAGAAATACATCGATGAGGATAGGGTGTTCAGGTGATACATCAGCCGCCCTACGGACATATTCCAGAAGCTGCTGATCGTTATAGACGATCTCCATGGCTCGGCCACCCAGTACATAAGACGGACGGACAAGAACAGGATAACCAATTTTGGCCGTAACATTAACTGCTTCTTCCTCCGAGAGTGCTGTACCGTATTCCGGCTTAGGAATATCGAGCTTATCAAGAATGGTGCCAAACTTTTTCCTGTCTTCGGCAAGATCAATGGCATTCGGAGAGGTGCCCAAGATCGGTGCTCCGGCATTCATGAGACGCTGGGCGATATTCAATGGTGTCTGTCCCCCAAACTGAACCAAAACGCCGTCCGGCTGTTCAAGATCAACAATATTCATCACGTCTTCAAATGTCACCGGCTCGAAATAGAGACGGTCTGTTATGTCAAAATCTGTGGAGACTGTTTCGGGATTACAGTTTACCATGATGGCCTTCCACCCCAATTCCCTTACAGCAAACACCGCCTGCACACAACAATAGTCGAACTCAATCCCCTGCCCGATACGATTAGGACCACTACCCAAAATGATTACCTTCTTTCCATCCAATGGTTTTACTTCATTTTCTTCTTCATAGGTGGAGTAACAGTAAGGCGTCTCTGCTTCAAATTCGGCGGCACAAGTGTCTACAACTTTATACGTTGGTGTGATTCCAGCTTCTTTTCTGGCGAACCTGACTTCTTCTTCACTTTTCTCCAGCATCCTACCGATCTGGCTGTCCGAAAATCCTTCCTGTTTCAACTGTTTGAGCGAATCATTACCTCCTTTTTCAGAGGAATGATTCATCACGATCCTTTCAATTTGGCGTAGGAACCACGGGTCGATCTTTGTTACCTGATGGAGCTCATCCACAGTCTTACCCTCTAAAAAGGCCTGTCTGATTTTCAACAGTCGAAAGGAGGTTGCAAATCTCAGCTTTGTCATATCCAGCGGTCGCTTACCGGGTTTTGGCTCCAACCCATCCAAGCCAGTCTCCAGAGAACGAAATGCTTTCTGCAGGGATTCTCTGAACGTTCGACCGATTGCCATGGCCTCGCCCACCGACTGCATCTGCACACCCAGATGTCCACTGGCGGAAGGAAACTTCTCGAAGTCCCACCTCGGTACTTTCGTCACCACATAATCGATGGTAGGCTCAAAAGCCGCCAGAGTTTTACCTGTGATATCGTTAGGAAGCTCATCTAGCGTATAGCCTACAGCAAGTTTGGCCGCCACCTTGGCAATAGGAAAACCCGTCGCTTTGGATGCCAGAGCTGAGGAGCGGGAAACTCTGGGATTCATTTCAATAATGACCATGCGTCCGGTGCCTGGATCTACCGCAAACTGGATATTAGAACCGCCCGTATCGACGCCTATTGCCCGGATACAATCAATGGACCAATCTCGCATTTTCTGATACTCGATGTCAGTGAGTGTCTGGGCCGGCGCAACAGTGATGGAATCACCGGTATGGACACCCATGGGATCGACATTCTCGATAGAACAGATGATAATCACATTATCCTTCCGGTCGCGTATAACCTCCAGCTCAAACTCTTTCCATCCGAGGAGGGACTCTTCGATGAGTACTTCAGTGATGGGACTTGATTCCAACCCTTTATTCGCAAGTTCCAGGAACTCTTCGTTGTTATAGGCCATGGCACCGCCTGTTCCCCCAAGTGTAAAGGAAGGACGGATGATCATGGGGAATTCCATTTCTTCAACTATCTGTTTCGCTTCATCCCTTGATCGTGCGAAGCCCCCTTTAGGAATATCGATGCCCACACCTTCCATAGTCTTTTTGAATTTCTCTCTGTCCTCAGCCCTTTGAATAGCATCAATGTCCGCACCAATAAGTTCCACGCCGTGTTCATCAACCACTCCCGCTTCTTTAAGCGAAACTGTCAAATTCAGTGCTGTTTGACCTCCCACCGTTGGCAGGAGCGCGTCAGGTTTCTCTTTTTCAATAATGGCTGTAACCGACTCCACTGTCAGCGGCTCGATATAGGTTGCGTCCGCCATATCCGGATCTGTCATGATAGTTGCGGGGTTGGAGTTCACCAGGATAATGCGATACCCTTCCTCCTTCAGTGCCTTACACGCCTGTGTTCCAGAGTAATCGAATTCACACGCCTGACCGATGACGATAGGCCCGGCGCCAATAATCAGGATGGAATTGATGTCAGTTCGTTTGGGCATTATCCATCATCTCAATAAACTGTCGAAACAGGTAACGGCTGTCGTGTGGTCCCGGTCCAGCTTCCGGGTGGTATTGGACACAAAAGGCAGGAATATCTTTACACCTGAAACCTTCCACAGTATCATCATTAAGATTCCAGTGTGTAATCTCTGAATTGTCGGGAAGAGAATCAGGATCAACAGCAAAACCATGATTATGGCTGGTGATCTCAACTTCAGAAGTTTCAACATTCTTAACAGGGTGATTGATACCCCGATGGCCAAACTTCAGTTTATAGGTTGAACCTCCCACTGCCAATGATAGTAACTGGTGACCAAGACAGATGCCAAAGACAGGTTTTTTCCCCAACAATTCTTTGATGGTTTGTATACCGTAAGTAACCGTTGAAGGGTCTCCCGGACCGTTAGAGAGAAAGATGCCGTCAGGCTTCAGTGCCAGTATATCATCAGCTGACGTTGTTGCCGGCACCACGGTTACGTCACAGCCGTGGCTGTTTAAAAGCCTCAGGATACTGTGCTTGATCCCAAAGTCCATAGCCACAACCCTGTGGGAAGATGCATTCCCGTTCCAATGGTAGGATTGTTCACAGGTCACATTGGGTACCAGATCCAGCCCGGCCATGGACGGGATGTTCTTAAGTTTTTTCTTTAGTGAAGCTTCATCAAAATCGGTTGTGCTTATAATACCATTCATGGCGCCACAATCCCGCAAGTGCCGGGTGAGTGCTCGGGTATCGATCCCCTGAATGCCAACAATTGGGACACTACGAAGATATTCACCCAAAGACTGGTCTGAACGATAGTTTGAAGGTATTTCAGTCTCTTCTCTCACCACAAAGCCCGCAACCTGAATTTTGCTCGATTCAACATCATCCCGGTTGACACCGTAGTTGCCTATGTGAGGATAGGTCATGGTTACAATCTGCCCGCAATAGGAAGGATCGGTGAGGATTTCCTGATAGCCGGTCATCCCTGTGTTGAAGCACACTTCGCCCGTGTTCTCCCCTTCGGCTCCAAATGAATATCCCCGGAACAAGCGACCATCCTTCAGCATGAGCAGAGCGGCGGTGTTGTTCATTGAAAATCTACCTTAACTACAACTGAGTGATATTTGGACCACATAAAAAAAGAGCCCCAACAATGGGGCTCATAGTTGCAAAACACACTCAACACGGTTTAGCTTACCATTATAAAAGGACAGACTCCGATTATTAAAATGGGAATCCGTCTCACACTTCGCCCGTTATGTTCATTGTTAACTCATTCACCCCAAACCGCTTAAATTTGGCTTATGAATTTACCCTTGCACTTATAGGGCGGCAACCGAAAAGCTGAAGAGAAAATGAATATTCTAGTCCTCCATGGTCCCAATATGAACCTCATTGGTGTTCGTGCTTCTTCTATAGGTGAACACGTCACCCTGGACAAAATCAACACAGCTCTCCGGCGTGAGGCATGTCAAAAAGAGGTGACACTAAAAATCTTCCAAACTCACGATATTTCTAAAGCTATGACCTTTTTACAGCGAAATAGGAACTGGGCAGACGGGTGTCTCATTTCACCCGGAGCTTGGGCTCGGAGCGGTTTTGATCTTCTTGATACAATCCAGCTGTGCCAGTTTCTTACTGTGGAAGTTCACTTCAGCTCAGACTATGATCCGTCGAACTTCGGTGCCTCATCCATCATTTCAGAGTCATGTATCTCAACAGAGACGGGACCGCCCATTAAAGCTTACGCCAAGGCGCTGAATCTCCTCACAGCACATTTATCGAGCAATTAAACTCCTTTCTTCAAAACAGTCAATCCTGATGCTCCTAGGGCTGTGGGCCGGGTGTGTCCCGACAGTACCATCCTCGGGGCCTAGTGAAGAACCAACCGGGGTAGCTTTCCACCGTTCAACTGACGTTGATACGGTCTCATTCCATATTCCCTTCGGTGCAAACATGGATGAAAATCTCATGACAAATGTCTTGACAGAGGCGGCAAATGGGATTGATTACTCAAGATTCCTAACGGAGGTCACATACGACTCAGTTATTGATAAGATAGCCACCCATTTTTCAAGAGGAGAAAATCTCCCTTACCGTCCCCACTCGTTAACATATGAAGGGTCAGTCATAAATCTCACTTTTGTCCTTGATAGAGACAGGATAGCCTTTTATGCAACCAGTCTGGCAGCAAATGCCAACACAATTTCATTCACATCTGTAGGCGCTGTGAACCCTGACCTGGAATCGAAAGACAGTTTTGATTATCTGCCCGATGGTCTTCTTTTGGAGCCGTGTCCCGGAGTTTCGTACCCCAAGCGTTCCAACCTTATCCCCAACGCTCCCCGCACTTACCGAAGTGGAACCCATCGCGGCATCGATTTCCCAGCGCCTTTCAGTTCTCAAATCCGAGCGGTGGCGGACGGCGTGGTCATCCGCGCTGATCTGAATTATTCCGAGGTAACGAACGAGTTTAGAGAATCATTACTTGAAAAAGCCGCTAAGATCGGAAGAACTCCGTCTGACATTTTTGAACATATCCTCTTTGGACAAGCCGTTTTCCTTGATCACGGCATTGAACTCGTGGAAGGGAAAAGGCTTATTTCGATCTATGCCCACATGTCGGAGATAGCTGACGGCATTACTGTGGGTACCACTGTCGAACGTGGCCAGATAATCGGGAAGGTGGGCAATAGCGGTACGAGTGATGGTGCGAAAGGAAATCGGAAAGGTGCTCATCTTCACTATGAACTGATCATTCAGGATCAAGCAGGGGAGCGATATATAGGGCAAGGGCTGGATTACGACCCACTGACGAATCTGTTAGACCGTCTTTTTATCTCTAACTGAGTTTATTTTTCCAGAGAACGTTCGATCTCTTTTTCCTCATCATCCCTCGATTTTTTCCTATCGTACTTCTTGTCAGTTTCTTCAACTTTTTTAGAGGGAATTGGGTGGGTTGACTGTCTCAACGATTTCTTAAAGGATGTTGGAGAAAAACTTTTTTCTTTACCTTTTTTCTTCTTTCTTTTCTTTGCCATGAGCTAGATGACATCTTAAACATCAGTAAGCTTTGACGCCAACACCTTTTAAGGTTAACCACTAAATTCTATATTATCAGTACAGAAAAAAACCAACAATGATGACTGCGTTATGGATGTAAATGGTAAGAGTATTGTCATCACTGATGCAGCCAGTGATATCGGCAGGACAAAGGCAATCGCTTTTCATTCAGCAGGTGCTAAATCAATACTGGTCTCCGATATCAATGAGCAAGGCGCAAGAGCTGTTTCTGACAGAAATCAATTCTCTTATAGAGTAAACCAGCTCAGGGAAATTATTTCAAACGGTAAGGAATAAATCCATAATAATTAATTATGGTTCACATTTTATAATGGAAAAGAGGAAATAATAAAATATGGCATTTACATATCACAAGGATGAGCACAATATTGTAACCCTGACCATGGATATGCCGGGCCGTTCGGCCAATCTCATCAACGAGGAATATTCCCTCTCACTCTTGGAGATGGTGAAAAAACTGGAGCAGGAACCATCGTTGGCCGGGGTCATTGTTACTTCCGGTAAAAAAACATTTCTTGCCGGCGCTGATCTGGGAATGCTTTACCGTCAGGATGATCCTCAGGTATGTTTTGAACTGGTTGAAAGCGGGAAAGCAATCACACGCCGTCTGGAAACGCTAGGCAAACCGGTTGTTGCCGCTATAAACGGCACAGCCCTGGGCGGTGGTATTGAACTTGCTTTCTGCTGTCACCATAGAATTGTTTTAGATAAACCAAAAACTAAATTTGGTTTTCCAGAAGTAACTCTAGGCATTCTGCCTGGTGGTGGTGGCGTTACCCGGTTGCCCCGGATGATAGGGATAAAAGAAGCGGTTCCTTTTTTAGTAGAGGGAAAACAGATTAGTCCTTCGGCAGCATTAGAATCAGGTCTCGTCGATGAACTGGCAAGAAATCCTGAGGAAATGATGTCCAAAGCTCGGGAATGGATACTTGTTAACCCGGAACACGAACAACCATGGGATCGGAAAGGATATAAAATGCCTGGAGGGACGGCTCAGAACCCTAAAGTAGCACAGATGCTTGCCAGAGCGTTGGCCATACTTCGCAATAAAACCAGAGGTAATTACCCGGCGCCGGAAGCGATCCTGAGTACTTTATCTGAAGGCTCATTGGTTAACTTTGAAAAAGCCAGCCGAATCGAATCCAAGTATTTTGTACAGCTAACCACTGGCAAAGTATCCAAAAATATGATGAATGCTTTTTGGTTTCAGTTGAATGAGATCAATTCTGGTGCCAGCCGGCCTACCGAGATAAAGGCCACAACTACATCAAAAGTAGGTGTATTGGGTGCCGGTCTTATGGGACATGGAATTGCCTATGTTACTGCCTTGGCTGGCATAGAAGTGGTCATGACCGATGCAAACCAGGATAATGCCGAAAAAGGATTTACCCGTATAAAATTGATCCTTGAGGGCGGATTAAAACGAGGTCTGCTTACCAGCGAGAAAATGGATGAAGTATTGGGTCGGATCACTGCTACGGATGATTATAACAAACTGGATGGTTGTGACCTGATTATTGAAGCGGTCTTCGAGGATCGTGAACTAAAAGGCAAGGTGACCAATCAGACAGAGAGTATTATGGCTCATACTGGTGTTTTCGCTTCCAACACGTCCACCATACCTATTACCAGTCTTTCTGAAAAATCCTCCAGACCGGAAAGTTTCATCGGGATACACTTCTTTTCACCAGTGCATAAAATGAAACTGGTAGAGATCATTAAGGGTGAAAAAACCAGCCCGGCTACCCTGGCAAAGGCTTTTGATTATGCACTTAAAATCCGGAAAATTCCCATTGTAGTGAATGACAGCCGAGGCTTTTATACCTCCCGCGTTTTTGAACGCTATACGGGTGAAGGAATGACACTTTTGGTTGAAGGAAATCATCCCCAGGCAATAGAAGATGCTGGCAGACAGGCAGGATATCCTGTAGGGCCTTTAGCCGTCATTGATGAAATTAATATTGGACTGGCGGCACACATCCGTGACCAGACTTGGCGAGACCTGAAAACAGAGGGCAAGGAATTGCCCACAGGACCCTGGGATCAGGTAATCGATTTTATGACCAAAGAAGCCAGACGAACCGGTCGGGCTGGCGGCGGCGGTTTTTATGAGTATCCAGATGATGGCAATAAATTCCTGTGGCCGGACCTGGAAAAGCACTTCCCAGTTGTCAAAAATCCCTTATCTCAGGAAGAAATGATCGACCGTTTTCATTTCTCCCAGGTGGTGGAAACTATCCGATGCTATGAGGAGAGTGTACTCACTTCTGTAGCTGACGCCAATATTGGCAGTATTTTTGGTTGGGGTTTTCCCTCTTTCAAGGGCGGTACCCTGCAGTTTGTCAATGATTACGGTGTTGCTACCTTTCGCGATCGAGCTCAGGAACTGGCAAAAAAATATGGTGGTCGCTTTGCTCCACCGAAATTGCTTTTAGAAATGGCGGAAAAAGGACAAACTTTTTAAAAGGATAACAATTGATGAGCAATCATAAAAAAGTAAGGATTGGCTGCTCTTCTGCCTTTTGGGGCGATACTGCCACTGCTGCAAGCCAATTGGTGGAAAAGGGGAAACTGGATTACCTGGTATGCGATTTCCTCGCAGAAGTAACCATGTCCATTTTGGCTGGCGCAAAAATGAAGAATCCTGAAATGGGTTATGCCGGGGATTTCATAAAACAAATTGGTCCGCTTTTGAAAGAAATAAAGGAACAGGAAATTAGAGTGATCAGTAATGCCGGGGGTATCAATCTTAAATCCTGTCGATCTTCAATACTGGCTGAGGCTGAGAAAGCTGGTTTGAAACTAAACATAGCCCTTGTTTACGGTGATGACCTAACAGATCAGGAGCAGACACTGCGTGAGCTGAAAGTTACTGAATTAGAAAGCAACAATTACCTGCCAGAAAACATCCTCAGCATGAATGCCTACCTCGGAGCCTCAGGCATTCAGCTAGCCTTGGCTGAAGGTGCAGATATGGTCATCACGGGACGGTGTGTTGACAGTGCCTTAGTTCTAGGGCCACTCATGCATGAATTTGGTTGGACTGTGCAGGACTATGACTTGTTGGCAGCCGGTAGTTTAGCCGGTCATATTATTGAATGCGGTGCCCAGTGTACAGGTGGCAATTTTACAGATTGGCATCTGGTGGAAGGATTTGACAACATGGGCTTCCCCATCGTGGAAGTGCAAGCCAATGGTGATTTCATCGTCACCAAACCGGAAGGGACCGGTGGTCTTGTCACTTTTGGATCTGTGGCTGAACAATTTTTGTATGAGATTGGAGACCCGGGGGCCTATATCCTTCCAGATGTGGTCTGTGATTTTACTGGTGTAACCATCGAAGAAATTGGCCCCGATCGCGTTCTGGTGCATGGAGCAATAGGTTTGTCACCTACAGATACGTATAAAGTATCAGCTACTTATATGGATGGTTATCGCGTTGCTGCTACAATTGTCATTGGTGGCAAAGATGCAACAGAAAAAGCAGAACTAATTGCAAATGCAATTCTAAAAAAGACCAGCCGCATGTTTAAAGAACAAGGCTTGCCTGAATTTAAAGATACATGTGTTTCTGTTCTTGGGACAGACTCCATTTATGGGCCGCAGCAAAACACAAAGCAGTCACGAGAAGTTGTCCTTCGATTGATGGCCACCCATGATGTAAAGGAAGCTCTAATTTTGCTCTCTCGTGAAATTGCTCAATCTTCAACAGGTATGACCGCTGGTGTGATGAATTATTTGGGTGGACGACCCTCGGTATCCCCTTCCATTCGATTGTTTTCATTTCTCCTACCAAAAAAAATGGTCACTGTTCAACTGGATTTAAACGGACAAAGTCTACAGGTTGACATTCCAACGAAAGGCGGATACAATGCTAATGACACAGAACCCGCAACAACAGTACAACATAGTATCCAGGAACCAGTTACAGAGGTCCCTCTTGTAAAATTGGCCTATGCCCGTAGTGGGGATAAGGGTGACCATGCTAACATTGGAGTTATCGCAAGACAGGCAGAATTTTTCCCTTATATCCGTGCCGGATTGAGTCCGGAGACAGTGGCGGAATATTTTTCCCATGTGCTTAAAGGACCTGTTCAACGCTGGGATGTTCCCGGAATTAACGGACTTAATTTTCTACTGAAAAATTCCCTGGGCGGCGGTGGAATGGCCAGTCTGCGCATCGATCCTCAGGGTAAAGCTTATGCCCAGCAGCTCCTGGAAGTAACGATCTTCGTACCGCAGCATATTGCTAATCAGGTATTGGTGTGATGGCGGTTCCGAGGAGTTTAAGCGCGATCTGCCCAACTGCCAGATGGGACTGTAATTATGACCATATTTCGGAGACAATGAAATTCGTGTTGATGTCCATTCCGCCGGAATCGGCATCAACTTCGTTTCCACCAATCAGCACTGTGAAAGAGTATAATGATAGGTTAGTCAGGGTAGCTCATTAATCCCTGAATTATAAGGATGCCCTTTCTGCTATAAGAAACAAAGGATTAACACGTATTATGGCTGTTCAGTAGGCTTTCGCCCCAACACCATTACGTGATCTCGGGTCCGCCGCACCAACGTAAGTCTGATGCTTTTCGCTCCAAGCGATGGCTCTGACCGTACCCAGTCCGCCCCTGTCCATAACTTTGTAACCTCTATTAGTCATGGCAGACTTGTGGTCATCTGGCATGTGAGTTTCCACAAAGAGAGCATCAGGACGATACTGATGATGAAAACGGGGTAAGGATAGTGCTTTTCCCACAGATAGGTCAAAGTCCAGCACGCCTAAAATTGTATGGAGCACAGCTGTAATAATTCTGGGGCCTCCGGCGCCACCGAGAATCATCACAGGCTTACCATCTTTAACCACAATTGTGGGTGACATACTGGATAAAGGCCGCTTACCCGCAGCAACAGCATTGGCCTCGGCTCCGATCAGTCCAAAAGAGTTGGGTACGCCCGGTTGAGCACTAAAATCATCCATTTCGGAGTTGAGAGCGACACCCGTCCCGGGAACTGTTACCTGGGCACCGTAAGTGAGGTTCACCGTGTGGTTGATGGCCACAGCATTCCCCCATTTATCAATGATGGCAAAATTAGTGGTATGCCCTTCACCGTAGGCTAATGAATATTTTTCATCCCGAGGTTCAACTGAGGCAACAGCCATCACTTCATTTACGAGCGTCTGAGCATAATCTTTACTTATAAGCCGGTCAATCGGAACTGGATGGAAGTCAGCATCACCAAGATGTTCAGCACGATCTTTGAACGCTTTGTCCATGAACTTTGCAACCAAGAAAATACTTTCTTCGTCCCATGCAGATTTGTTATCCAACACGCCGGAAGCTTCAATCATATTCAAAATCTGGACCACATGGATCCCTCCGGAACTGGGAGGTCCCATGCCAAAAACCTCATAATCTTTGTACGTACCATGGATGGGTTCTCTCTCTACAACCCTGTAATTCGCCATATCTTCTTCGGTTATGAGACCACCGTTATTTTCCATGAACTGACCCACCTGCTCAGCAAATTCACCTCTATAAAAATAGTCCAGACCATTTTCAGCAAATTTGTCATAAGTCTCAGCCAAAAGAGGTTGTTTGAAGAGCTGTTTCATCTGAAGCTCTGAACCGTCAGCATTAAAATAGACCTCTGCTGACCCTGGATCTTTTTTAAGATTTTCCGCCGCACCTTTGTATCGGTTGACATATGCCTCATCCAGCACAAATCCGTTCCGGGCTATAGCTGTGGCAGGTTCGATCACTTTTTTCAAAGACATTGTTCCGGCCAGTTCAAGTGCTTTCAAGTAAGCTGCAGGCACACCAGGGACACCCACTGCCAATGGGCCGCGCCTGCTCAATTCCGAATCAACTTTCCCATCTTTGATATACATGTCACGATGGGCTCGTGAGGGGGCCATTTCTCGACCATCTAATGTGTGCACTGTGCCATCAGCAAGACGGATAACAATGAATGCGCCGCCACCTAAACCACAGTTCGCCTGATCAACAACACCAAGAGCCAAGCCTGTAGCGATGGCTGCATCAACAGCATTACCACCGGCTTTGAGAATATTGATTCCAACTTCAGAAGCAAGAGGGTGAACAGACGACACAACGCCATTCTTTCCAACGGCCTCCTCAGTATTCTCCCCAGCAACCCCCTCATAGGTATAAAATCCAAAACTATTCTTGGCACAACTGTTAATCAGTAGGAGCGAGAAGATGAAACTATAATAAACTCTTTTCAATTGCATGAATTCCTCACAGATTTTCTAATAGCTGATAGCATTAAGAAAGTCAGTTTGTCAAATATAATACTAACTTACAATGACACTTGTGGATTAAATATCACTAAAGACTGAACAGCTTTGTCACCTTCAGAACTACAGCTTGATCGATCGACTCACCACTGGTAACATATCTTCGGTCCAGATAAACGATGAAAAAATCGCTTAGCGGTGAATGGATCAAGTTAAAACGAAAGTTAGACACCATCTCATCGGAAACGGAATTATACTGAACATAAGCTGAGGAGTGAATCGTTGTGGTTTGAGAGTAATTGACACGAATCCCGTATACATTCGCCGATATATTCTTATTGTCGTAGGCAATGTCATTGAAACTGGAAGAGACCTGTACTGTCAGTTTATAGCCCAGCCGACCGGCAAGGTTCAAAGAAACTGTTCTTTTCTTCCCGGCAAAATAAGTCCCATTATAGAGGCGCACGTAAGTAAACAATGGAAGGGAGGCATTGGAACGGAAAAAACCAATCACTTCACCAAATGAGTAAGATCCCACATCAACAGTAACATCCTCACCAATGGAAAAAGGGGTATCTACTTTTTCAAATCTGCTCACAGCCTTTACTCCCAGAGTACCACCATCACGGAGATGAAAATCCAGGGCAGCTGAACCGGTTCGGGTTACCATCATGGAATTCAGATCGGTCACATAGTGGATCTCACTATAAGGATTCAATTTATAGAACCATTTCGTGTCCACGGTTGGGTGAGCACCCAAAGTTGCGTAAGTGTGACGGATCCCTTTCCTCTTAATGAATCCAACCCCGGGATTGAACTGGTCACCTACTTCCTTAAAAAAAGCTGAGACATCCCACAAGCCATCCCGCCAACCGGCGGAGACGCGACCGGCAAGGTTATCTTCAGTAACGCCCGGCTCAGCCGTTCCGGCCAGATAAGAATTGACGACTAAGTTCTTGAAAAACCTGAAGTTGCCATCCAGACCATAACTCCTTTCATAGGTGTCATTGAGGCTCGGCGTTTGCCTTTGGATGACCATGGCCCCAATATCTGAATTCCCTTCCATCGTTCGTCTCAAACGGAACACATTAAAGTCTTCCGCCGGATTATCAGTCATATCATCCGTTCGGATTGCTAGAACACCCAATTCGTAATCCTTGAACCGCCCAGTGAGGCGACCACCGCCCATGATAGGTACGCGAAAACCACCTTCCAATCCAATTCGTCTAGAATGAAATAACGTGAATTCCCTCAGAGATGAACCCATGCGGTAATTCCTTTCGGTCACATCCCCAAAAGTGAAAGCGCCGGCATTCTCTATAAAAAAATCACGCTTTTCCGGAAAGAAAAGGGGAAAGCGATCGAGGTTAATCTGGAGCCTGTCTGCTTCCACTTGAGAAAAATCAGTGTTAGCTGTCAGATCTAATGTAAGGCTTGGTGTAACTCCCCATTTGATATCTGCTCCACCATCATTTGATACAGAAGAACTCCCTTCTGATGAACCTACTGAAGCGAATGGTTTAATGGTCAAGTTACGTCCCGACTCTATACCTTCAATACCAAGCAACGTACCCGCCTTGGACATTTTATGGATTCGTCCGCGTCTAGGTAGCGGAGCCCAGTAAGAATCCTCGTTTTTCCTCCGGACTCGCCTGAGAAAGTTTAAACCCCATTTCTGTTCTTTCAATGTGGGGTCGAAACGGAGAGTAGAAAAAGGAATTGCTAATTCAATATTCCACCCTTCCTCATGATGATAAGTTTTTACATCAATAATACCTTCCCAGGCCAGGTTTGGATTGCGACTATCGTTGAAAACCTGACCATCCTTGATGGCACCCATAGGATTGAATAGAAACATGAAGGCATTACTTCTATCGAAGAATGTGTCCAAAGTCAAAGCAAACACATCACTGTTGTGTGTCTCAAAATCCTGAACGAGACTTTCAACAACAAGTTTATCGGGCTCTGAATCGTAGCAGACGGCGCCAACATAGAGGTGGTTGTCATCATAAAGCAATCTGACAACCGTCGGTTCAGTGGCGGGGTATCCCTCCTGAAGTTTGGCCTGGATAAATCCATCAATGATTTTGGCTCTGTCCCACTCAATTTCATCTAATAAGCCATCGATGATTATTTTCCCCGTTATGGGTGTGGCGTAGGCCACAGGGCGTGGCGTAACATCTGGATTAATGGGATAGATAGGTTCATCACCATCTTTTCCCCAGGCAGATGACAAAATCCCAACCAGAAGCGCAATATAGATTTTGTAGCGCAACACTGTCTCTACTCTCCCGCTTACTCCGCTAACTCCCTGTGAGACCGAGTTACTACCGGGTGAGGCCTACCTGTTCCAGCTACTCAGAAACGGTGGGATACGCATCCAATCCACTCAGAAGGAGCGAATTAAACAGCAGCTTGTAGGTCCCCCTCGGCTGCCCGCGAAATTGCGGGCGGAATCCGATAAGGATCACATCGCCTTCACCCAACTTCACACGAACAGCTGCGGCTTTATCTCCAATGTGAGATTTTTCACCGAGAGCCCAGCCACTCATGAGTATTTCTTCCTTATCGTAACTGGCAATGACTTCCACAGGCGGTTTCGGCGCCTCTTTTGTGTCCTCACGACCACCTTCACCTTTCCTGCTCAATTTCACTTCACTAAAGGCACGGCTGCGGACAAAATAGGCAGCCGCTTGATCCTGCATGCCGGCAGCCAGAGGATGTCCCTTTTTAAGGTGAATCCGGACCAGTGAACCGGGGATGAAGAATTTCTGAGACGATACTCCTGATACCACATTCTTCACAGGCAAGCCAAACTGCTCAATAGCAAAGTCAGAGGCACCATCCAGCATGACAAGTGTTCCACCGTCTTCCACATACTTTTTGAGAGCGGCAGCACCTTCCACGCCCATACCGCCCACATACTCTTCCGGCATGGTGTTCATGGCATGGCCGTTTAGGATTCGGTTAGGCGACTGATCGGGGATAACAATTGCACTATAACCATCCAGTTGACCTCCCCTGATATCGGCATCGTGGAGCGTATCCATTGAAAATTCATAATTTTCCAACAGCCAGCGGGTCCACCCTTCGTCCATATTTGAGACCCACGATTTGTAAAGACCAACCTTAAAAGGTTTGGCCGCAACCAGTTTACTTGACGGTTTTTTTGACAGTTTGGTGAAACTGACACCCAGTTCTTTCGCCAAAGAATTAATTACGGAATTAGTCTCTTTACCGGACGATTCCACAACAATGGCCCCTTTGCCGAATTCAGCTGACTTGATTTTGAAC
The DNA here is from genome assembly GCA_012964825.1 of Candidatus Neomarinimicrobiota bacterium. NCBI lineage: Bacteria > Pseudomonadati > Fidelibacterota > Fidelibacterota bacterium. The sequence continues at coordinate 5,600 of DTTI01000079.1, read as the reverse complement.
GAACCGTCGCTGTAATGAACCTTGGCTCCTGCATCTAGAAGACGGTTGACGGCAAGAAACGACGCATTGGTCTTATTGGACAAAGCATAGCCATAGTTGCCTTTCCCCGAAATTGTTCCCGGTTTAGGAGCAATTTCAATGTCAATCACTTCTTCAGTTTTCGCATTGAAGGAATCATCAATCCGTTCAACTGTAACACCCATCTGAAAGGGAAGCGTCCAGCCGGCAAGATCGTAAGGGACCTGCGGTGTTCCATCCGGGCTCCGCCTGTCAGGATAATCCTGAGGCTCCATCATATCTAAAACCATAGGACGATAGGCTTGTGCCGCATAGACAAGGTAGGACCCTTTTCCGTATTTCTTATCACCAGCGGTGAAGTTGCCTGTAGCCTGATGAACTTCAATCCCGGTCCGACGAAGGTGGGTAACAAGATTCGTCGCTTCAACTCCGTCCCACTGCTCTGTGGGGATAACATAGGCGTAAGGTCCGCCCGCCTCTCCACTTTCAATGGCGTCTCTACCCATAGTATATATATTCATGAGCCATTTTTCCCTAAGGTCGGCCGAAATGCTCATGACAGCCATGGAGGCTGTAAGCATGTAATCAACTGCATCCCTGAAGTGAGATTCTCCCGCTTCCCACGGCAGGGGAAGGAAAATATCTGTTCCATCATTAGACATGCGGTTGGCTCGGCGAGAGCCGATAGTTTTTGGTATGGAGTCAGGGTCGTAGAAACGAGGCGTTGGCGTAGAGTGACTGGTCTCAGTAAGGATACCGATCTGATTGTGGAAGTATGGTGTTGTCCTCATGCCACCATTCCACCACATGCTGTATTGAAAATCGGAAACAACACCGCCCATCTTTTTCATGGCAAAACGATTCCCCATGGCGGTTCCGACCAAACTGACACCCGTTGTTACACCTGGATGAATATTCGGGTTAACAGGATCAGAGAATGGGGGAAGAAAGATTCTCGCCCAGGATGGTCCCGTCTGGTGATGGTTATAAACGATCTGGGGATACCAATCATTATAAATGACCTGGGAGCAAGCCTGCGATTCGGGCATATTGTTCATAAACCAGTCCCGGTTGTTGTCATGCCCTACGTAATGGTGATAAAGCCACGGCGGGCTGGTGGTCTCAAACGGTGTACCAAGATTGCGACGGTACCAGTCCACCACAATATCCATTCCATCGGGGTTTATAACGGGCATTAAGAGAAGAATCACATTCTCACGAATCTTTTTCATCTCATCAGACTCTTCAGTGGCTACCCGGTAAGCAAGTTCAGCAGTCATTTGCCCGTGAGCCCGCTCAGTAGCATGCATACCACCGTCGATCCAAAGTATTGATTTCCCCTCCTTCACCAGTTTTTTCGCTTCATCCTCACTCACCCTGGCACGAGCCAGCTTTGTGCTGATGGACTTCCAGTTGTCTAACTGTTTCAAATTCTCAGGTGTTGAGATGAATAACAAAAGCATGGGCCTTCCTAGGGCGGACTTTCCGATCTCGGTTAGTTGAACTCTATCGGAAGCATCAGCCAGTTTCTTGTAATAGTCCACCATCTGACTGTGGTCAGCAAGCTTGTAGTCATCGCCAATACGAAAGCCGAAAACATCCTGTGGGCTGGGGGGTTTCTGGGAATGCCCAACCGACAGAAGAAAAACAGCTGAAAGAAGATAAACGGTCCATTTACGATTCATCATGATCTCCTTTATCTAATTAAAAAGGGGTGACATATTAGTGCCACCCCTTTTCCTCATTTCAATAAACTCTAGAAGTTAATACGGACGACCATCCGAGGTTGTCACATTCGGATTGGTATCAATCTCACTTTGCCCAATAGGAAATGACAGATAGGCTGGTGTATAAGCACTGCCTTCCCAGTTAGTTGTCTCATATTCATGATAACTACCAGCGGCTGAAGCTTCCGCCCACCTGCGCATATCACCCAAACGTCTGCCCTCAAGCCACAATTCGATACCCCGCTCTCTTTTTAGCATAGTCCACCCTTCAGCAGCCGTTGTAGCTGTGACAGCATCCTGTCCGGCCAGGGTACGAACAGCATTAATATTTGTCAGTGCGTCATCCACAGAGCCGTTATTAAGTGCATTTTCAGCTTTGATGAGATACATCTCCTGTGAGCTTGAGAGGCGGATTGAGGATGTCCGTTTATCGTGTTTTTGCTGCGGCAGCCACGGGATGATTTTACCATTCACGGTAGCATCACCTGATTCAATCTGATAGGTGGTACCATCTAAATCTGTCCAGTCAGGACCACCACCCTTTTCAGTAAATATAAAGCCTACTCTGGTATCCCCCGTCTCCTGAGAATATTCTTCATAGGCGGTATGCCAGACAGTGTTGGCCCTGTAGGGACCATCACCGCTGCTTGCGTAGTAGATTCTATTGTATACATCAATACCATATCCATCGTAGTAGGGCATTTCATACTTAAAATTATCCCCACCAGCGCTTAGAACAGCATCAGCATCAGATACAGCTGCTGACCAGTCACCTTTCCAGACCTTTACAGACGCTCTTCCTGCTTGCGCAGCGGTAGCAAGATCAGTCTCGCCTGCGGCCTTGGCTACAGTGATTGCTTCGTTAAAATTATCCAAAGCTCTGTCAAAATAGGTGCTTCCATCCTGGGCGGAGCCACCGTCAACAACGGCACAGCAAAAGTTTTCTCCCAAAAGACGGTTGGCATATCCTGCATACAGTAATATTTGGGCGTAATTGGCATTGGATGAATAATCATCATATACTTCTTCTTTCATCTTTGTTGCGCCACTTTCAGCCATCCATCTTGCACGCTGAGACGTATTCCAATGAGTACTGGTTTCATTAGCGTCAAGGTTTCCCTCTTGAGTCCTTAATGAAATGCCAAAGCTACCTATTGAACCAGAGGGGGTTACCTCTCTTGATATAGCACCCCCAGTGTAGGACACCCAGTTCATGGCCGCTGATAGTGCGCGACCGGCACCATTCACGACACCAACTTGTGCCTCCTCCGTTACAAGAAATGAATCCTGAACGGGGCCCGGATTGGTAACTTCTAAATCGCAGGCAGCAAATGTCAAAGCAAGAACGATTAAAGTAAGTTTTTTCATCATTTTCTCCTTCTCCATGATAACCACCTAGAAAGTCACCCTGAGGCTCAGGGTGTAGCTTCCGGTTGGAGGTATATGTTCCGAGATAGAACGTGACTGGTGATAGTACGCTGTACTACTGCCAGTAGCTCGGCCACCACCTGAAACCATTTCCGGATCGAACAGCGGGAAATCCTCATTTAACCAGCGGTAGGCGTTCCTGGCTGAAAACTTCAGCGTCATTGAATTAATATTATTGAATTCAACAGGAATCGGGACTGTCACAGTGAAATTCCTCATCTTGAAGAAATCCGCTGGATAAATAAAAATATTGCCAGAACCACCCACAGTACTTCGGGTGCACATGGCGCGCTCTCTAGCGGTCAGTTGATCAGTGGTGCCTGCATTAACTAATTCATAAGCTGTACTACCACCTTTCACAATTTCATCACAAACCGTATAAGCACCACGACGAGCAACATTACTGCTGGCTCCATCAGAAATGTAGTGTCCTCCCATATATTCACCCCTTGCGGAGACCCGAATACCCATGGGAAGAGTAACTTCAAGAAATCCAGCATACACATTTACTGGCAAATTGGGACCAAACATATGTCTGCTGTCTGTTGACCCATTCTCATCTTTTGCGAAGTCTGGATCGGCCAGATCGTTGGGATTGAGGATTTTTCTACCGATAATACCAGGGACTGACCCACCTTCCTTAATCCATCCACCGCCACCAACACCGAATTCAGGGGAACCACCCAGACTGATAACCTCACTGTTATTAGTGGCCAAAGTAAATCCTCCACTCAGGCCAAAACTGCTGGTGCGCACTATGTCAGCCTGGAGCGCCACTTCGATGCCGGAATTTGATAGTTCACCCACATTTTCCAGCTGAGATCCAAGGAATCCAAGAGATGGTATCTGCGTTACACTAAAGAGTGCGTTCATCGTGGTTTGATCATAAGAGGTGAATTCCATTGTTACCTTGTCATTCAAAAAGGTTGCATCAAAACCAAACTCAATCTCGGAGGTTATCTCAGGTCCGAGAGATGAGTTACCAACATTTTCCGGAAAGAAAGCAACAGATCCACCCCAGCCAACAGGGTCCCAAGTTCTTACAGCATCAAAAGCACCAGGAGCACGTCCAGACTGTCCCCATGCCACACGCAATTTCATAGCTCCGAAGAGGGGTGTCTGAGGCCAGAATGACTCATCTGAAACAATATAAGACGCACTGACTTTAGGCAGTTGCTGGTAACCAGCTTCTTCTCCGAACGCGCTAAAACCGTCAATACGCATACCAAGGGTTACAAAATACCTGTCTTTGAAGCCGATCAAAGTTTGCCCAAAGTATCCTGCATTAATGATCTTAGTGCGATATTCTCTGGCCTGCTGCGAAGCGCCGCCGGTAACTGTCGCGTCACCGGGTGGTAGGTTCTCAGCATGAGCGGTAATATGATGATCTCTAGATTCGGTTCTTTGGCCTCCAACAGATATATCTAATGTCAGGTCACCCATATCCAGATCATAACTGCCTATGTATTCACTGTTTATAAGCTCTCCCGTCCAATCAAGATCAGCCAATATTCCATATTTTGCCCGTATGAAACCGTAAGGCCGGTAATTTCTATGATCGGCGTGAGATCTGTCATATCCCAGTTTGAACGTGTTCGTAAAATTGGGTATCGGGCTCCAAATCATCTCACCACCAGTGGTGTACCGGGTGAACTCTGATGTAATGTCATACACCATCAATTGATCTAGTTCCTCTTTGAACATTGGATCCCCCCACTCCGTGCCAAAGTAACTGGCTCGTCCGCGGTAGGCGTTCAAAGTCAATCCATGGGCATTGTTACCTTGGGGTGGATTCTGGGTGTGTGATTTCGAAACCATTGTGTTATAGTTGATCTGGAGATTTTTTGCAGGACTAAATCCAAAATTCCCTCTGAAGTTCAATCGATCATCCCGTGCATCAGGCAAAACACCGGTATTGTCAGACCAGTTTGCAGAGATAAAGTATCTAAGATCGGCTCCGCCTCCAGCAGTAGAGACGGAATAGTTTGCTTTGCTACCATCTTTTACAAATGGACCCAAGCCAAAATAAGGTCTTTCCTCAGTACCAAATTCAGGTAAGAAGATTGTCCCCTGGTCTACTTGTACATTCCACTTTGCGCCGCCGCCTGCTGTTCCTTTTTTAGTGAAAATTTGAATTACACCTGCAGCTGCTTCTGTTCCATAAAGAGTGGTAGCGGCCGCACCTTTAATGATTTCAATTCGTTCTACATCATTTGGATTAATATCGTTTAATGGGCTTGACAGTGTGTTGTGGCCTCTGCCAGAGTACCCGGTGGGAGGAACATTTTTGGGATATGAATCAGATCTTACACGAATACCATCAATATAAACCAAAGGTGCATTGCTCATGGACACACTTGAATTACCCCTCAGTCTTATAACACCGCCAGCACCAGAAGCACCGGATGTGCCCTGAATATTGAGGCC
>DTTI01000078.1 GCA_012964825.1 Candidatus Neomarinimicrobiota bacterium | reverse complement strand
AGCATCCAAGTGTCAGGATTGTCTTTTTCTCCTATGCCATAGTATTTCCCGGCACGACCACCCAGTCCGTCGTTGTATCTGTCACCGTCTTTAGAATTAGGGTCACCACCTTGTATAACAAAACCAGGAACTATGCGATGAAAGGATGTACCGTTAAAGTATCCTTCCCGAGCTAAAATTTTAAAACTTTCTACATGTTTCGGAGCCACATTGGGAAAAAACTTCAAAACAATCCGACCCTCTTCGGTTTCAATAATGGCATATTCTTTCGGTTTTTGAACACAGGATAAAAAGATTAAGATCATTAGAAAAAATGACACTTTAGTTAATACACTTATTTTGATCATTTACCAGTTCTTCCTCTCGAAGTTAATGGTTCGTTCTGTTCACATAGTGGGCAGGTTTCCGGATCCCAAGAAACAGCTGGGAACTTAACCAAAGCCTTTGTGGGACATTCAAAATCAATGCCATCGGCAGTCCTGTCTGTAAGGCAGACGACAGCTGCAGGCTGAGCGCCGCAAGATTTCACAATATTCAGAAGTTCCAGCACCGATCCACCGGTAGTAACAATATCTTCCACCACCAATACCCGATCACCGGAAGCAAGTTCAAATCCTCTCCGTAATGTCAGCTCACCATTCACCCGCTCGGCAAAAATCCCCTTTTTTCCGAAAGCGTTTGCTGTGGCACTACTTATTAAAATACCACCAACAGCAGCGCCGAGAACAACATCCACATTAATTCCCTCAACAGCTTTGGCCATTTGTCTTCCGATTTCGTTCACAATATCAGGCTGCTCCAAAAGGCGAAATTTCTCCAGATAGACATCGCTGTGTCTTCCAGAGGTGAGCTGAAAGTGACCTTTAAGCACCGCTCCGGTTTCTTCCATCATACTGCTAATATCCATAGTTAGGATCCTTTCAAATCACCAAGTATGTCGTTGATTTTTGAATTGTAATCCATAGCTGCAGAACCTGGATCTCCGCTATAAAGTACAGACCTAGACACATTGATCAGGGCTACTCCGTTACTGTTTCCAGCATGGACACTGGCCTCCAAATCACCGCCCTGAGTTCCTATACCAGGAATCAGAAATGGCATATTTCCTGCCTCCAGGCGAATATTGGCCATTTGTTCTGATTTGGTAGCTCCCACCACCAGACCACAATTATTTTTTTCATTGAGATCCTTTACCATGGAAATGACTCTCCTGTAAACAGCTACACCCGAAACTTCTTTGAGCTGAATGTCCCTTGCCCCGGGGTTGGAAGTAAGGCAAAGAACAAATACTCCTCGATCGGGACGTTCCAAAAATGGTGCCAGTGAATCTTGGCCCATGTAAGGTGATACAGTTACAGCATCAAAACCGAAGTGGTCAAAAAGTGCCGTTGCATACTTTTTTGCTGTATTTCCTATGTCCCCTCTTTTTGCATCGCCAATGGTAAGGCGTTGGCCGCCAATCTTTTCCATAGTCTCTTCTAGCCATTTGAACCCTTCGGAACCATATGCCTCATAAAAGGCCAGGTTCAATTTATAGGCTGACACATGATCCAGCGTAGAGTCAATTACCTTTCTGGTAAACTCTTTTAGTTCAGCCAGAGGCGGTGGTGATTCGGGATCGATCTTTTCAGCATCAATGTCAAGACCGACGCAGAGGTGGGATTTATGGCTGTCAACGGCCTCCTGAAGCCTGTCAGAAAAAGCTTTCAACACCGTAAAGTTACAGAGTAGTGCGGACGGGAAGCAACGAACAGTTGGGTATTCTTATTTGAAGCTATAAAAAGCGTTGCGTCATTCTTTTTCAAAGCTTATTCTAATCATGAGAAAGGAGTGAAATTGGTCGGCACAACTGACAAAACAGGAGAACAGCTTACCCTTGAGATCGCTGAAAAAACCCGATCCAGAGTGATCGCCTCTTCACCTCTCAATTTCCAGATCGAACTCATGGAGCGCGTCGGCGAGGAAGACATCCCCCAGCTTATCCTGATTTCAGAACATCTTGTAGAGGAATTCACGGAAGACGTCAGGCTTACAAAAACAAGCATCCGGAAATATTTCAACTATCCACATACGCTTCCCTTTATTGCCAGGAAGAGCGGAGAGATTATTGGCTACATCATCGGTGTCCCGCTGGAATTTTTTTCCAACGATCCATCATTCCAGTGCGATAGTAATCTGGGAGAAAAGAACACACTCTATACATACGCCTTTGTTGTTTTACAAAAGTATAAAGGAAGCGGCTATGCCAAGACTCTGAAACGGGTCTATCTCAGCTGGGCCAAGAAGAAGGGTTTTATATATGTTTCAGGACATGTTCGGGAAGGTGTCTCTCAGCGATTTAGCGGTTCAGTTCAAATTCTCAAAAGATTTGACAATTGGCACGGCAGCAACAGAAGATTTGAATATTACCGGAGACCCCTGGTATCCCGGGTTCAACCGGAAAACCCGGAGCAAAATCCACCTTTTGTGGCAAAAATTTGAACCAAAAAAAATTCAATCAACTTTTTCTGATGTGTTATATTCTATCTGGTATCTTATTTATTAAGAGGGGCTGATATGAGTAAACAAGAGAGAAAATGGACACGTGAAATGGATGATAGCGAAAAAGAGGCTGTATCTGTCATCACTTGCGACATGGAAGGCCGCGTTGAAACATTCAGTGCCGGTGCGGAAAAAATATTTGGTTATAGAGCCGATGAAGTTATCGGGAAAATGCGTGTCTCCGGTTTTTCCCCTGGCAACATAGTGCTGGTCCATGTAAAGACGTGGCTAGACAAAGCCAGTAAGGATGGTGAATTTCAGACCGACACCACATTTGTGCATAAGGACGGCTCCCCCATCCCTGCCCAGATCCGAATCACACCAACTTACAAGACAGTTGACGGCGAAAAAATTCAGATAGGTTACTGCGGGCAGACCAGAGTTCTGGAAGGTGTTGATCCCGCCGAAACCATGCCAAAGGATCCATGGTGGCTGAAAATGGTTTCAGCCCTTGTCATCACCCGCCTCCCCTTTCTATCAGCAACATGGATCCCGGTTATCTTGGCATCAGTCTGGGCCTATAACGGCGGTCTCTCCGGCGTGGGCACTTTCGATTGGTCGCTATTTGGTTTGGTGTTCCTGGGTGCTTCCTTCCTCCACCTATCCGCTAATACCTTTAACGACTATTTCGACTGGAAGGCAGGTATAGACCAGGCCAACAACGACTATTTCCTACAATATTCCGGTGGATCGAGGGCCATAGAACTTGGCCTCATAACTGAGGGCGGCCTTTTCAGGCTTGCTAGTTCATTTCTAGTTCTGGCAGCGATCTGCGGTGTTGCTGTCATGTTCGGTCCCTGGTCCAAAGGTTTTGATCTTTTCTGGTACGGATTGGCCGGCGCCGTGGGCGGATTTTTCTACACAGCGCCTCCTTTCAAACTTGCGGGCCGGCGGGGGTTGGGCGAGATATCAATCGGCCTTCTATTCGGCCCCGCTTTAACCATGGGTTCAGTTTTCGCTCTAACTGGTGTTCACAGTTGGGACGCCTTCCTGTTAGGTATTCCCGTGGGACTTCTCACAACAGCCATTCTATGGGTCAACCAGTTCCCAGACACGCCTTCTGACATCGCCACCGGAAAGACTCACTTGGTGGCAACTCTCGGGACCAGGAACGCACGCTGGGGTTATCTTACCCTCATGGCTGGCTGCTTTGCAGCAATGTATCTTTTATTTTCCTCAGGCATATTGTCACAGGGCGCACTTCTGGGAATGCTGGCACTTCCCGGTGCAGCCTACCTCACTTACAAAGTTTTTCAGGACTTTGATAAACGTGAATTGGCCACTACATGTGCCAACACCATCTACTTCCAAATGGCTACTGGCTTAATGATGATCCTGGGAATCTCATTCCTCTAATAACCGTCATAGACTAAGATTGGAAATTGAAGAGCCCCAGGAACGGGGCTCTTTTTTATCTAAAGGTCGTTCGACTCGGTGTGAACCTTGGGGATCTTTGGCCTCACCAGGGTCAGCATGGCCGGGAGTAAAAAAAGGTCCCCTAAGAGCGCTCCCAGCATTGTAACGGCTGAAAGAAAACCGAAATCTCTGCTGGGAAGAAAATTGGATGTAACCATGATAAGAAAACCAGCGCTGAGAATAATAGAAGTGGAAATGATCGCCTTCCCAGTTGTGAGAAGTGTCAGCTCATTGGCTTCCCGGAATTTGCCCCCGTTAGCGAAGAGCTCCTGCCTGAACCGAACCAGATAATGGATAGTGTCATCCACAGCAATTCCGAAAGCAATGGCAAACGTCATTGCAGTTGTGGGCCGCAGTTTAATGTGAAAAAAACCCATAACACTCGCCATAAGAAGCAGAGGAATGAAATTGGGTAGCATTGATAGAGACGCTAGTTTTATGCTTCTGAAAAGAAAACCCATGGATATAAAGATAACACCGAAAGCTATGAGGAAACTCACCACAAGATTTTTAACCAAGTACTGGTTGATCCTGAGTGCCATTAGAGTGGTTCCTGTCAGTTTAACATCAAGGTTCTCTTCCAGATTCTCTTGACACCAAAGCATAACTTCATCGATGATCTCTTCAGCCCGGCGTGAATCAATATCTTCTATCCTTCCTGCCAGGCGTGTACCGGAATAATCAAAGTTGGTTAACGTTTCAAACTCTTCCTCATGGAGGAACATATACTGAGCAACCAATTCACGGCTGGCCGGTATTGTTCTAAATGCCTTATCACCCTCATGAAAGGCCATATTCATTTCACTGAGGTAATCAATTACTGAAAGTATTTTTCCTATCTCTGGAATTGAGTCGAGTTTCTTTTGTAAGGTTTCAATGGCTTTCAGTACCTTAGGATTCTTAATTCCACCTTCCACCAATTGACCGTTATCTCGAACGCTGACAATGACCTCAAACGGTAAAACAGAGCCCATTCGCTTTTCCATGAATGTCATGTCATCGTAAAGCTGGTTGCCTTTAGTCAGATCTTCCATGAGAGATGAATGCTGATCAACTTTCATGGCATAAAATATGAAAAGGGCTACCATGAAAAGAGAGCTCACCACTATGACTTTATAATGGCTGTTATTGATGACAACAATCTTTTCGAGTAAACGGTGTCTAAAACCTTTAGTCATTTTCTCAAAACTGCTTTTTTGCGGAGTTTTAAGAATCATTAGCATAGCGGGGATAAATGTTATGGAGACCAAGAAAGCCAGTATCACACCTACTGCTACCATGCCGCCGAATTCACGGATCATGGTGATATTGGTACTCAAAAGCGCTAGAAAGCCCACTGCCGTTGTGAGGCTTGTGAGCAGAATAGCTGCGCCTATTTTCTGGATGGTAAGTTTTACCGCTACACGTTTATCCCTGCCATAGTTTAACTCCTGGTTGAACTTTACCAGGATATGTATGGAATCGGCCACACCCACGATCAATACAAGTGTGGGTATGATGTAAGTAACGATGTTTATAGTAAATCCCATAGCGCCCATGATTCCCATAACCCAGAAGTCTGCCATGAGTACAGCTAGAATTGGCAATAATGTCCCTCTTATTGTTCGGAAAAGAGCAAAAAGAACCACTAACAGTACAATTGTGACTGGGATGAAAAATCGCACAAAATCACCGAGCATGTATTGTACATACCTTGTTCTCAAAACTGGGATACCGGCTTCGTACCAACTCCAGTCAGAATCGTTCGTAATTGTTCCAATCTTATTCATAATCGCTTCCCTGTCTGGATGATTGTTGGCACTATCTTCCAGTTCAAGGAGGAATGCAGCGATCTGTCCGTTTGATGAAACAAGGTTGTCATTCAAAAGCGGCGAGTCAAGAACACGGTCCTTGAGGAACTGAAGCGAGTCTACTGAAATCGGTATGGATTCGTATACCGGTAACATCACTATGTCCGTCCCTGGCTCGAAAAGTTCTACATTTATCAGGGAAGTAACCTCAGAGATACCTTCAACCTGTGAGAAGGTTTCTGTCAGTTCCCGGGTTTTCACAAGGTTTTCATAGCTGAACGGATCACCGGAATCGTAGGCCAGCGAAATGAGATCATCCTCTCTTTCAAACTCCTCACGAAATTCTAAATATGCGTCCACCTCAGGATCATTCTCTGGAAAGAGATTTTCAATTGTAAAATCAAATTGTACGCGCGAGGCCGAAGTCACGGCAGCTACGGTGATCACGATCAGAACAATCAGTATACGCCAAGGATGATCCAGTTGAAAAGTGATCAACCTGTCCAAGTTTGCTTTCACAGTTTTGTGTCTTAGCGTCTGTTTTGTGTGAGGAGACTCACGCCTACCAACGAAATCACAGAGATGGTGATGGCTGGAAGAACTTCGTCCAGGTTACCGTACAGATTAGCAGGAATGAGATTTTGAACAAATCTGGCTTCCTTCCACAGCAGGGTCACTACCGTTCCCGACACGATGGACGCCACCGCACCTTCTTTCGTAGCGCCTTTCCAGAAAAAGGCTGCAAAAAGTGCTGGTGTGATGGCAGCACCGTAAATCGTGTAGGCATAGAGGGCCTTTTCGAAAATGGTGGTAGAGCGTGAAAATATAAGAGATACGAAATAGGCAATTATTCCAAGAAGAAGAACAATTGCTCTGCTTAAGAAAACTATCCTTCCTTCACTGGCATCTGGATTAATGTATTGCAGATAAACATCCCTGATGAGTGAAGTGGCTGGCACAAGCAGATACGAGTCCGCCGTTGAGATAATGATACCAACGATGGTGGTCATCATGACGGCGCCGAGGAATGTGGGTAACAGTCTGTGGGATGCATAGATGAGCACAAACCGCCCCGATTCAGCTTCCGGGATCATACTGGAACTGACCCATGCTGAGGCAATGATTAACAGTTCAATGACCAGGACCGCAACCACAAGAATAGATGTTGCCTTGGTGGCACCTTTTGCGTCTTTACTGGCGGAGAACCGTTGGTACATATTGGCGTCCCCCAGGACAAGGAGAAACGGAGGTAGACAGAAATTGATCACATCCACTACGGAATAGACACCAAAAAATTGCATATGCTCCTGCTTCCCCATCTGTAAGAAAGCTGTCTCCATGCCGCTCATACCACCGGCTTTAACCCACAGAATGGGAAAGGCAATTAAAAGAGACACCGTCATGATGATGCCGTTTCCCACATCTGTGTACGCTACGCTTAATAGGCCAGCCAGGAGCGTGTAGACAATGATGAAAACAGCGGCAATAATGGTCGCAGTTTTTGCACTGATCAGGCTAACTCCGTTCTCATCGGTCAGTACCGTTTCCAACACAGCTCCGCCTGCATTGAACTGATAACTGACAATCACCATGTAAGCTATAACTAGCGCTATGAGACTCAGCAACCGGGCGGACTGACCATACCGCTCACCCAGGATCTCCGGCACTGTGATCTTCTCAAATGCCCTAACCTTCCCAGCCACCCGTGTAAGTATCAGTATTCCCAGGACACCACCTAAGGGAAGGATAAGGGCCGCCATGCCTGTCTCATATGTCTCCCCGGCATTACCGAGGATGGAACCGGTACCGATCCATGTTGCAAGCATGGTTCCCACTAATACCCAGGGTGTAAGACTTCTGCCGGCTACTGCAAAATCACTCTGAGTGTTGACTTTCTTGGATTTATGGACCCCCACACCAAGCAGTATAAATAGATAAGTAAAAACAACAATTAAGTGAAACATTAAGATTCCTGTACTGAAAACATTATTACGGTAAGCCTCGAGGCAGTAATCTAAAGTTAGAGCCAGCGAAATTAGCTTTTCACCGAGGGAAATACAACAGCTACCTCTTGGATACAGATAGGTAAGCAATTAATTTCTCCTTCAATCATGAACAAGATAACCTGTATTGGTGGAACACTCATTCTTGCAATAATTTCCACCGGTTGTCAATCAACTGAGGGGAAAATGAAGATGAACAGACTGGCCCAGGAGAAGAGCCCTTATCTCTTGCAGCATAAGGACAACCCGGTGGATTGGTATCCCTGGGGTGAGGAAGCGTTCGCAGCAGCTGAGAAACAGGATAAGCCCATTTTCCTATCCATTGGTTATTCTACATGCCACTGGTGCCATGTCATGGAACATGAATCGTTTGAAGACAGCACAGTGGCGGCACTTATGAACGAAAATTTTATCAACATAAAAGTAGACCGTGAGGAGCGGCCCGATATAGATAACATTTATATGACAGTTTGCCAAATGATGACCGGCAGTGGCGGCTGGCCTCTCACCATCCTCATGACACCAGACAAGCAACCGTTCTTCGCTGGTACCTATTTCCCGAAAGAGAGCCGCTTTCAAAGAATGGGTATGGTTGACCTTATTCCGCGCATGGGGAAAATGTGGCACGAGGAAAGAGACAAACTATTAACTACCGCAGAACAGATGGTACAGCACCTCCAAAATTCTTTCTCTCCTTCCGGTACCAAGGATCTTTCCGAGGAGACTCTGAAGAGTGCTTTCGCTCAGTTTCTACAAAAATTTGATGATGAAAATGGCGGATTCAAGGGGCGAATGAAATTTCCCACAGCCCACAACCTTCTATTTTTGCTCCGTTATCATAAACGAACGGGTGATCCCACAGCCCTCATGATGGTGGAAAAAACATTGGATGCAATGCGAAAAGGCGGCATTTATGATCACGTCGGTTTCGGATTCCACCGTTACGCAACGGACCGAGAGTGGCTCCTTCCCCATTTTGAAAAAATGCTCTACGATCAGGCCATCAATGCCATGGCCTATTTGGAAGCATATCAGGTGACAGGCAAAGAAAAATATGCGAAAACTGCCCGTGAGATATTCAGTTACGTCCTGCGGGACATGACATCATCTGAAGGAGGTTTTTTCTCAGCGGAAGATGCAGATAGTGAAGGTGAAGAAGGGAAGTATTACGTCTGGACTCAGAACGAGGTGAAATCAATTTTGAGTAAAAATGAAGGCACGCTGTTTGGTGAAGTGTACAACTTTTCAGAAGAAGGCAACTTCCGTGAGGAAACAACTGGACATCCTACAGGAAAAAATATACCGCATTTGACCAACTCAATCACGAAAGTAGCTCAGGAAAATAATATGGCAACATCTGAACTCAGGGCAAAGCTGGAAAAGATGCGTCAGAAGCTTTTCGAGATCAGAGATAAGCGGGTGCACCCTTTGAAGGATGACAAAATACTCACTGACTGGAACGGGCTGATGATTGCGGCATTCGCAAAAGGGGCACAAGTGCTGAATGATGATACCTACGCACAGGCCGCAAGGAACGCCGCAAATTTTGTCCTGGAAAATCTTAATGACAATAATGGCAGATTACTTAAGCGGTACAGGCAAGGCGAATCGTCTCTACCAGCCCATCTTGAGGATTATGCCTTTTTCTCCTGGGGTCTTCTGGAGCTTTATGAAGCGACGTTTGATGTGAAATATCTTTCGGAAAGTTTGCGTCTCACTGAAATCATGACTGACCTCTTCTGGGATGAAAGTAACGGCGCCTTCTTTTTCACAGCCGATGACGGCGAGGAGCAGATTGTCAGGACTAAGGAGCTTTATGATGGTGCCATCCCTTCCGGAAATTCCGTGGCAGCACTGGTGCTTCTGCGATTAGGACGGATCACTGGAAAGAGTGAATACGAAAATATGGCTGCCACCATTGGAAAAGTCTTTTCTAAAAATGTAGAACAATCACCCACCGCATACACTCAACTTCTTTTAGCTGTTGACTTTGGCATCGGTCCATCTTACGAGATTGTGGTGGTTGGCGATCGGCATAGCGAAGATACGCAAATGATGTTGAGGCGCATCCAGGAATCTTTCCTTCCAAATAAGGTTGTTATATTGAAGCCATCAGACGGCCAGAAAAGGGAAGTTGTCCGCATCGCCCCTTTCACTGAAACACAGGTCGCCATAAATGGAAAGGCAACAGCTTATGTCTGCCAGAATTATGCTTGTGAAGCTCCGACCACCGATATCACCGAAATGATGTCTTCTTTTAAATGAATGATTCATTCTCAAAGCGCCTTGGTGAAACCCTGGCCCACGTTCAGGACTTCTTCGACACGGTAGTTCATTTCGGAATTAAGCGGATATCAAACTCAGGAAAAACAAAAGATTCATCCGAAACAGAGAAACCATCCGGGGTAGGAAAAGTGCTTCGCTTTGTCTCTGATATGGGCGACGCCTATTATAATAAATACGGCGATATCAAATCTGATAAGAAACAACCAGATGAAAAAGAATAACAGATCGGTTTTTCTTTCATTTCTCGTCGAGGCTGAGTAATATGACGAAAAGATCTTTAAAAATTCCCCGGACCGGTTCCGGCATTTTTGGAACCTACAATAATAATAAATGGGAACTGAACTTCGGGTGAGGAAAGCAGGCCTTTCCCGGTAGCCACCAGGATCAAGGAAACTTGAATCATCCGGGAGGTGCCCACCGTGACTAAGACGAGTTCCAACAATGCCCCGGTTCGGGGGGTTTTATTTAGGCTTCCCCGTCCTCTGACTGAGCCACAATCTGCTCAACCACACTACTATCACCGCGAATTTTAAGATGAACTCCGTCTGACTGATAATCCTGTTCCAACACTTCCACTCGCTCATAGACTGAAGCAATCTCTTTCCCCAACGAGGCGGCAAATGTAACCTCCGCAGTCTGGTACGAGCTTTCCAGGCTTTTCTTTACTCTTTCCAGGAGAGCATCAAGCCTCAGGTGATTCTTAGCTGAAATAAAAACAGCATGAGGAAAACGATTCTTCAGACCGCGCAATTCCGCGGGTGCGAGCAAGTCAATCTTGTTTGCCACTATGACTGTCTCTTTACCTCTCGCCCCTATGGAATTGAGCACCTCTTTTACCGTCTCCATCTGCTCATCCAGCAGGCTCGAACTGGCATCTACCACAAGCAGAAGTAGATCTGAATCGACCGCCTCTTTCAGTGTACTTCTGAATGACGCCACCAGAGAGTGAGGAAGCTTCCTAATAAATCCCACAGAATCACTTATGAGCACTTCACGTTTTCTATCCAGGGCAAGTGATCTGACCGTGGTGTCCAGCGTAGCGAAAAGCTGATCTTTGACATAAACATCAGCACCTGTTAGTACATTTAGAAGAGTTGACTTTCCTGCATTAGTGTATCCGACGAGAGAAACCCTGAATTTCTGTTCCCGCCTTCGGCTCTGGGTCTCCCTCTCTTTTTCAATCCCTTTCATCTCTCTCTGAAGTTTCGATATGCGGTTACGAACCAGTCTCCGGTCGATCTCGATCTGGGTCTCACCGGCGCCGGCCCGTGTTCCGATGCCGCCCATCTGTCGCTCCAGGTGAGTCCACATGCGCGTCAACCGCGGAAGCATGTATTCAAGACGGGCCAGTTCCACTTGCGTTTTGGCTTCTCTTGTCCTGGCATGCTGTGTGAATATGTCCAAAATGAGACCTGTCCTGTCAATAACCTTTATGGACTCGGCCAGTTTCAGGAAGTTCCTCACCTGTGTAGGCGAAAGTTCGTCATCAAAGATGATCAGATTAACGTCCAGCATCTGGGCTTGATTAACAATCTGTTCCGCCTTCCCTTTGCCGATGAAATATTTTGGGCTGATACGATTTACTTTTTGTGTGAACCGTCCCACAATCTCAGCTCCAGCTGTTTCCGATAAAAGCTCTAATTCATCCAAATGTTCTTCAACAACTTCCAGAGACAGACCGCCTGTGACAACACCAATAAGGAAAGTTTTTTCGTCTGATATTTTTTTAATACCTAACAAAAGATTACTCCTGCTTAACACGGCCGATCCAAGTTTCTGCACTCAAAAGCACCAATGCGGAAATGAGGAAAATATGCCACAATTCTGTTCCCCTCCTCGCTTCATTAACCGCGAGAACAGGGTCTTCGTCTGTTCTAATAATTCTTGCTAAGCCTCCGGCAAAGAGTTCTTTCAATTGACTCTCTTCCAGGCGCCTTGTAGGGTCCTCCGTTAAGGCCAGGTTAGCCACGAAAGTAGTAAACAACTCTCCTCCTAACATCACCTCGTAAACACCAGTTCTATCCAAGTTCTCGATGACGATCCTCTCCCTAAGGTAATCTGGTACAACTTTTGTTTCTACTCCGTTGGGTGCTCTGATAACAATCTCTTTTGACATATCTTCTCGGGGTATGGGAATAGTGAGAGTATCTCCCACCGCTACTTCCATCTTGCCGGACACTTCCGATGTAAGGTAGATCAAAATTCTGTGTAACAGCGGTACAAAGATGCCTCGCACCGGAAGATCGGTCCAAGCAAGATCGGGTGGTGCGGTGAATAAAATGACACGCCCGGAACCGACCCTCTTCTCCATCATGAACGGTTCGCCGTTCGAGAGTGATAAAATGATCTGAGTTTGCCTGAAGCTCTCCATTCTGTTGT
The DNA here is from genome assembly GCA_012964825.1 of Candidatus Neomarinimicrobiota bacterium. Taxonomy (NCBI): domain Bacteria; kingdom Pseudomonadati; phylum Fidelibacterota; species Fidelibacterota bacterium. Next base: position 7,310 of record DTTI01000078.1, on the reverse strand, counting down.
ACGCGAAAATTTTCGGCATCTCATCCCGGAGACTGGTTGCCGGAAATTCACTGAATAAGGGGTGTTTTAAGGCAATACGGTCAACCGTAAGATAGTTTTCACCAATAAGGCGTTTTGTACCGATGACGGCTCCTAGATCGATCTTCCCTAGCCAATTGCTACCACCGGATTCTTCTGACAATTCCCCAAGAAAAATCAAGGCGGAACCACCATCAGCAAGAAACTCTTGCAACACTTCAATCTCCCGGGTAGTCAACTTACCGGGGTTCAGCATCAGCACTACATCCTTGTTAGAAAAAAGTGTTGCCCCCACACTGCCAAAGAGGTACTCTTCCAGCTCAACGACTTGTGTTGTCCGGTTCAGTGCCAATAGAGCCAGTTTGAGTAGGGAACCATCGGCTTGATTCTGCTGGATCACGGCACAGCGAATCCGATCAGTCATACGAAACTGGAAAAACCGCCGGTTGTCATGAGGAAAGTCATCTTCTGGAATCTCAATAATTCCGTGTACAACCCCCGACTCCTTGGCAAATGCCTTAAAAGCAAAATTTTTCTCATCGAAAGGTTCAAAATTAGATACCACCTGGCCAGTCCTAGCATCGTCAAAAAAAAGTTGAACAGGAACGTCTCTTCTCACCTCTAAGCCTGAATTGGAAATGTATGTTTCAACGGTCAGAAGCTGGTTCGGCATTTTCAATAGAGAGGTGACAACCGCACTTTCAATCTTCAGATTGTTCATTATAAGGGGCTGAGGGAAAAGATAGGTACGCCATTTACTTATTCCCTTCAATTTCCCATCAGATACCGCGACAGGAAAATCGCTGAAAACATACAATTCCTGGTTAGCAGACTGACCCGAGATCTCCTCTTCTCTCTCAGATCGTACGATAGCTGAATCGATTGCAGTCCACAGGTTATCCTGTCCACTGGTAGGCCGGATATTCTGAAAAATCTCCCTCACACGCCTCATTGAAGTTATTGGCTCGGAAGCGACCCTTTTGAAAGGGGTTGTCTGGTAGGTGTCAAGAATGAAATCACCTTTTAGATTATGGATGAGGTCCAGTGCTGTCTGTTTCGATCTGTCAAGAAGCGTATATCTGCCTGCTTCAGCGGTCATGGTTGCGGAGTTATCAAATAGCATGGCAATCCTGGTGGACTGGCCCACGGTCCCCACCAGCGGGAAATAACCGATCTTCACCGGGCGGGCGAAAGATAGAACGAGTAGTACGACGGCTGCTGTTCTAAGAACCAGCAAAATAATCTGGCGCAACTTCAATTTCCGGATTGTGTCGTGCTCCAGCTCTTTGATAAAACGGATGGTACTGAAATCAACACGCTGTGTACGCCGTCTGCTAATGAGATGAATAATGACTGGGACAGTCCCCGCCAGAAGGCCCCAGAGAAGCGATGGCGCTAGGAAACTCACGCAATTAGATGGAAAAAGGAAATAGTGATGGCCGCCGAGAGGGGTACAATCAGGTTGTCATTGATGGGGGAAGGCAATACTTCAGCAATAGTGGCAATCCCTGCAGCGGCTACGGCACCGGCCCTTGGCAGATTGGGAAGGAAAAAAGCCAACGCCAGCGCCACAATCAAGAAAGTTACCGTACCTTCAACCGTTTTTTCGAACAATGGGTGGTTCCCCCACTTACGGCCGATGAGTGCTGCTGACGCATCCGCCAGAGAGAGAATTAGCAAAGAAAAGATAGCCACCGATTTTTCAAAGATTAGAACGGTAAGAAATCCAGCAACGAAAACAGTTGTGGCGCCCGTGATGGTATGATCCTCTGACTCACGCACAATAGCACTAAAAAATAGCTTATAGAGTCGTTTAAAAGGCCCCACGTTCATTCTCAACAATTCTCCTAGGAGAAACAAAACACTCAATCCGCCCAAAAACCAGAGCATCTGATTTCTGCTCAATGCATAATAGTAGGAGATAGGAAATACGGCCGAGCCGAAATGAATTATTTTTCTGTAAATTTCGCTGCGGTAGTTCATCGTTTGCGCTTTGGGTCTGACAGTTGGTTATACACATCGTTCAGATCCAGTATACTTACTGTCACATCGATGGGTAACGGTTTTCCCAAGACGGTACCCGCAACAATGGATTGTTCAAGTATAGTGTAAGGGACAAGATCCTCATTCTGGCGGTAAGTTATGCTTCCGAGTGAGAGTTGTAATTTTGTAAGCAGCTGTTCCGCTTTTACCAGGCTGAGACCAAACAGTTGAGGCACCTGGTAGAAGTCAGGTGGTTTACCCTTGCTAATGATGACTGTGAGGCCGCTACCCCGACGAAGAAAATCACCTGCCCTTGGATATTGCCAGCGGATGACATCCATGGGGATGTCCACATCGAATTCGCTGATAAGTGAATCTACCGTTAATCCAACCTCACTTAACTTCAGCCGCCCGCTGCGGATAGACTTCCCAATAATATCAGGAATCATGACCATTCTTTCACGCTCAGCGGTGGTCAGATGGACAGTTCTTCCAGGTTTGACCTTTCGCATGGCGTCAGGATACTGATCTATGACCGTACCCACCGAATAGGCACTGGTATATTTTATGTCGCTACGCCTGGCAACAAAACCTTCCAGTTCAAGTGTTAACTTTGCCTCTTCAAAAGACATGCCAGTCACGGCTGGAAGAAATCGGCCAGCATCCTCACGAACGTACAGCGGCATGACAATTTTGTCCAGCAACAACAAGCCTATGGCGCTCACAATGATCATCGTAATAGAATAGCGGTAGACTGTTTTCATGAGTTGCGTCTCAAAATTACTGCAAAAACGCCGTCAGTCCCATGTTCCGACGGGAAAGTACTGAGCGCCCCCCTTACATCAAGAAACTCCGGCGGCACCCGTCCTTCAGCCGACAGTGTTGAAAACGATGGATTGTCGGCCAAAAAACTGTCCGTCACGCCCCAGTTCTCTTCAGGTTCAACTGAACAGGTGGCGTAAACCAGTTCTCCTTCCGGACCCAGAAACTGAGCTGTATGACTGATTATTCTCTTCTGCAAAGTGACCATTTTGTCCAGGTCAGACAGACGTCTTCGCCATTTCAGATCAGCCCGTTTGGCCATGACGCCGGTACCGGTACAGGGCGCATCGATGAGGATTTTACCGGAAATCGGAAAGGAGTCAACTGTGGCATTCTTCTGTTCCACCTGCACCGAATTGAGTCTCAATCGCTCTACTGATTCCTTTAACAGTTCAATCCTGTCAGCATCCACATCAAACGCATGAACTAAACCGCTGTTCCTCATGAGTTCTGCCATGTAGCAGCACTTTCCTCCGGGAGCGGCACAGACATCGAGAACGGTGTCACCTTCAGTTGGCTTCAAAAGATTTACAACTAATCCGGAAGAAACATCCTGAAATGAAAAATGGCCCTCACCGAACTGACGGCTTGCCTTAATCTTTGATACTTGCTGAACAGTGTAAAACTCCGATAAAATTTGGTTTGGCTCCCACTTAACCATACTCTCTTTCATAAACTTCTCAAATGCTTCCTTCTCGGTTCGGAGTGAATTCATACGAACGGTGAGGATTGGAACTGTATTGTTCCACTCGCAAAGTTGGATCGTCCGTTCCCAGCCGAAAGAATCTATCCACCGCCTAACCATCCAGCCAGGGTGGGACAGAAGAGTCGCCGTCTGCTGAATGGGTGCTTCTGGAGAAAGTTCTTTCTCAATGGACGCATCCGCTTCACGGACCTTTCGGAGCAGCGCATTTGTGAGGCCCGCTGCACCCTTACCCCGCTTCCGCTTTGCGATCTCCACCGCTTCATTCACCGCCGCAAAGTCCGGGACGTGATCCCTATAGATGATTTCGTATGTTCCCAGCCTTAGTGTATTCCTGAGAATGTTGTCGGCTGTTTCATAGTTGCCTCTGAACAGAGAATTGATAATATGATCAATGTAGCCGCGGTGACGGACAATATCCTGTACAAGATGGGTGATTTCTGGCCGCGATTTGGAGGATGTGTAATTGGTAGCGAAATAGTTATTAAAAATTGCCGAAAGCCTTTCGGAGCTTCGCTCGAATTCATCGAGAATTCTAACAGTGTGTTCCCTCGCCGATAGCTTATTTGCCAAGATAATCTCCTGCCTTCAACCGGGCGCCGGCAAGAAATTCCCCACCTTTCATCCGCCGTTTCCCCTCCGGTTGAAGTTCCTGAATGACCGTACTGCCGGAACCGCACCTCACCGTAAACGATGATTTATCCAGAGAGACCACTTCCCCTGGGTTCCCTTTCTCCGCCAAAGAGAGTGCACATTTGAAGATTTTCAGGCGGCGGTTGGCCAGAAATGTGTATGCACCAGGCGTGGGAGACAGAGCACAAACTTGATTCCTCACACTAACGGCAGGTTTTGTCCAGTCAATCTTGCAATCCTCAGAGACAATCTTAGGTGCATGGCTGACGCTGCTTTCGTCCTGTGGTTCAGGTGTGGCAGTACCGTGCACCAGATTGTCAATTGTCCACACAAGCAAATGGGCACCGAGTTGAGAGGCACGGCGAGAGAGAGATCCGGAATCGTCTTCTGGGAAAATGATCATAGGCCTTGTCATCAAAATATCTCCAGTGTCCATCGTAGGAGAGATAAAAAATGTTGTGATCCCCGTCTTCACATCACCGTTCATAAGAGCCCATTGAAGGGGTGCAGCTCCCCGGTATTTTGGCAATAGAGATGGATGGAGATTCATTGACCCTATTTTCGGAATCTCCAATACCGTTGAAGGTAGTAGACGAAACGCTACAACAACAAAGAGATCAGCCTTCAGTTCCCGAAGTTGTGAAACAAAGGACTCGTTTTTCAGCGAAGCCGGCTGAATCACCGGCAAAGCATAATCAGACGCCCTTTGAGCCACCGCAGTGGGCAATACCAATTTTCCCCTGCCCCGAGGCTTGTCTGGGGATGTGACCACCGCAACTACTTCGTGCTTTGATGACATCAGCTCATTCAGGGACAGAACAGCGAAGTCCGGATTCCCCATAAAGACGATGCGGAGTGGGTTCAACAGGCTACGGTCTGCGAAATTGGGACCTCAGGAGTGATGCGATACCAGCTCTTTCAACTGTTTCCGGATCCGGTGTTTGTCCAGTTGAGAGGCATGATCGATTATAAGACGGCCGTTGAGGTGATCCATCTCGTGCTGAATAACTGTTGCCATGAGATCGTCAAACTCTGCTTCATGATGATTACCGCCCAGATCCTGATAGGCAAATATCACCTTTTCTGAACGGGTTACATCCACACGAACTTCCGGGATACTCAGGCAACCTTCCTCCAGAGATATGGAACCTGACTGGTCAATAATTTGCCCGTTAACGTAAGCAGCAGGGGGGTGATTTTGATCCGCGTGAGAAATATCGATTATCATCAGGTTCAGATCGACGCCGATCTGGCTGGCAGCCAGACCGATCCCCTCCTCCTCATACATGGTATCGAACATGTCCGGGACTAAGTCTTGGATAGCGTCAAAGTCCTCCACAATTTCAAGGACTTTTCTTAGTATAGGCTCACCATATGTGATAACCGGAAGCGCCGCCATCAAACTTCCTTACTCTTTAGTTGAGCTAAGCCCGGATATAGCTGATTTACTCACTGTAAGTTTCACATTCTTGTCTACCGTTAAGATAACAGTTGAATTTTTTTCCTTGAAACCATTGATAGTACCATGTACCCCACCGGATGTAACGACCTTGTCTCCTTTCTTGAGGTTTTCCAACATAACCTTACGCTCTTTCGTCTGCTTCATCTGTGGTCGTAGCATGAGAAAATAGATGACAAGAAGGATCAGGACGAAGGGCAAGAAACCGAGGATTCCTCCTCCGGAAGATGTTTGTGCATTCAGGTAATCCACGTTATAAATCCTCTCTACTGGCCGATGAAATTACACCGTGTCCTTCCCGATTCAAAGTTTGCTGGGGACTATCGTTGGTAAAAGAAAATCCCAGTCAGATTCAGAACGGATGAACCATCCAGAATCAGATTGGGATAAACTTCACTCCTCTAGGAGGAGCAGAGCAGTCTTATGCCGCCCCGGTTAAGTGTCTACCTGTTGTATATCGTTACAAAGAGAAGCAATGCTATTACGCCAGCTACGCCTTGCGACGAAATATTACCGACTAAATCGGCAATATTGTCAATGACACCCGTTGTTCCGGGAAAGAGGATATCAACTACGACACCCACCATGATAACTGCGACGCCGAAATCTACAACTTCTTTGCCCCAGCCAGTGATGGACTGTAGCGCATTCCTAATCATAGGTTAATTCTCCCTGTTGTCTTCCGAGGTTAACTGAATTGAGCGACGTGTCTCTTACTGAGTCAGTACATTCCGTCCCCTCCCGGTAAGGGAGGGGACGAAACTACTTTAGGTCAGATTATAACCTAGTTACTGCCCCAGATAGACATGAAGACCACGAAGGCAATTAACCCTGTTAAGCCATTATCTGTAAAGGCACCTACAAGGTCAGCCACATTATCCACGATTCCTGTTGTACCGACGCCAAAGAGCGCGTCAACTACGAGAAAGACCATCGCCAAAGACAGTCCAAGGCTGACAAAATCGCCGAACCATCCACCAATCGTGGAGAAAGTATCCTTCAAACTAGCCATTGTGATCCCTCCTATTAGGTTATTGGTAATCACTGCGTGCACCAATCCCGCTCGTCCACTCATTTGACGAAAACAAAGATGGGAACACTATTCTAATGAAAGTTTTACAGAGTGAAAAGTGTGAATTTAGCTCCGAGGTCATTTTCCCCACAAATCGAAGAGAGCCTACCCCAAATTTGGCTAAATATCAAGATAAAAGTAATCTAAGTGCTTTTTTCTATTGAGAAAATTACTATTTCTTCCACTAATCAATGACAATGTCGCACGCCCCGTTTTACCAAGACGAAGTTAACTGGATAGGCCGCAACAAAGCCAGCCATCAGCGCCAGGACCATACCAATCCAGAATATGCCGTCGCTCAAACCAGCGCTCATGACACCTGGAGTGTAGACTTCTGCCAGCACCTCAGCAGTCTCCATAACAGCAATACTTAACCCTTCTGCCACTAGTATCTGTTTAAAAGCATGAGAAAAAGGGAGGTTTGCCTTTAGGAGCGGCCTCAGTCCAAGGAAAAAGCCGAACACAAAACCAAGAATGACGGCCAGTGTGATGCTCTGGACATTCCCAAGACCAATCATGGTAGCAAGAACCATCCCGACAACCTCTCCCAGCCCACACCCCAGAAGACAGTGAAATGTGGCGCTGGCAGCCAGTTTGGCGTTATTCACAGGCTCATGATC
>DTTI01000077.1:13795-20386 GCA_012964825.1 Candidatus Neomarinimicrobiota bacterium | reverse complement strand
TCCAGCAACGTCAGAATAGTCATCTATGACATGCTTGGTCGACAGGTGAGAAGTCTGGTCAACAGACCGGAAGAACCAGGTTATAAAAAAGCAATATGGGACGGTAAGAACCATGCTGGCATCCCTGTAAGTGCTGGTATCTACCTGTACCAGATACAGGCTGGTGAGTTTAGACAATATCGGAAAATGGTTCTGATCAAGTAATTGATCAGATTGAAGTACTGCTCTTAGAAAGGGCTGGGCCGATAGTAGAACTGTTTCCCGATTTTTCCGGGTTCACCGATCATCTGCAGGTAGGGGAGGGGATCCCCAAGATCGAAATCAATGTTCTTCAGGAAAGGGTGCACATTCAATTTTCCTGCATCCTCTGTCAACTGATGCTCAAAGAGTTGAGCTTCGATATAACAGTCTGCAATAGTGAGATTGTCCCCATCTGAGGTAAACGCCTGAAAGTATCTTTCCTCATCCCTGAAATTGGTAGTGGGTGAGCAGTTGTTCATGGCCAGGATCTGACCGTCGCTGTCTGAATAATCAATAGCGATTGCTTCTGAATCGATTTTAGTGTCGGTAAGCAGTCCATGTATGGGAAGCTTGTAATAATCAGCACTGTGATCTAAATGTTCCTGGCAGGTGCTACCGAGTGAAAGTACATACATAGCAAACTTCGGTACTCCCCGTGAAAGATCAGGCGAAACAATGGCGCTGAAAATGAGTTCCTGAAATTGAGGAAGTTCACCAAGAGCACCTTTCGGAAAATTGAAGGCGGTAATATTCACCAGTCCCACACCCGGTGATACTTCCATGAGGCTAAGGCGAGAGGGAATGTGCTGCTGAAACAGATCGGTCTCCACTTCAAAGAAAGTGGTCAGTGCGAAATCAAATTCCCAAACGAGAAGGTTTTCACCGGGGGTATGTTCCATAGTCTTCTATCCTGTCAAAAAATTGTACTTCTCGGCACCACGGAGAATAATATCCGAACCCTTGTCGAGTTGCTCTTTTGTATGCTCGGATGTGACGAAAGCCCTTATTCGTGATCTATTTTTCGGTACCGCCGGGAACATCATGAGGGAAATATCGACACCTTCACGCTGGAGGTAATCACTCAAGGGGAGGGTCAGTCTCTCGTCACCGTAAATGACTGGTATAATCCAGCTGGATGAGGTACCGATGTCAACATGCCCCTTTAGTTTTTCTCTGAGATAGTTTGCGTTTTCGTTGAGCCGGTTTCTTCTATTTTTGCCGTCAGCTCCTCCTGCAAGTTCGATGGATTTGATGAGCCCGCCTGTCACTCCTGGATCCAGAGCACAGGAGAACATGCGCGATCTGGCATAATAATTCATGTAGTTAGTAATTTTCTTATTGGCGTAAATGCAACCGCCTACTCCACCGAAAGATTTACTGAATGTGGCGATGATCATATCGGCTTCCGATAGGACATCCTGTTCTTCGCAAACACCCCGGCCGTTTTCTCCCGCTACAAGTAAAGAGTGTGCTTCATCCACCAACACAGCCGCCCCATACTTGTGTGATACATCTATGATGTCCCTTAGGTTGCCATAATCTCCGTCCGTACTGTAAATTCCCTCGCAGCAGACCAGAATTCTGGTATTCTCGTAATCGATCCTCTTTAGAACTTTTTCCAGAAATTCAGTATCGTTGTGGCGGAAGAGAGAGATTTTTCCCTGCGAGAGAATTGCGCCATCGATAAGCGAAGCATGTGAGGAGCGGTCAAGGACTACATGGTCGCCCTTATGAATGAAAGCTGAAATGACCCCTAGGTTCGCTCCATAACCTGAAGAAAAAAGAGATACACCATAATCCTTTTGTCCAAAGAATTCGACAATTCTATCCTCAAGTTCTTTGTGGATCTGGAAAGTACCGTTCAGAAGGGGTGAACCGGTGGCACCCAGTCCGTAATGATCAAGTGCTTTTTTTGCGGCATCCACTACTTCGGGATGGTAGGAATACCCGAGATAGTTGTAGCTGGAAAAGCTGATAAGATTATACTCATCGCCGCTTTCCCGGCGTACCGAGATCTCCGGACGCTGCGCCCCTAGGTGAGGCACTTCAAAAGTGTATTTGTTGGCGCCAGTGACCATTTGACGCCATTTATCAAACTGTTGGATTTCAGCATGATCCTTCCCAGCGCTCCTGGAAAACATATCCAGTGTATACTGGGTGTAAGGCTCTTGCTCTATGAGTTTATCGAAAAAATCCGTCATTAATGAAAGTTAGGATTATAATGAATGTACAAATTTGATGAGAAAATTACCGCGCGGTGATGACTTATTTAGAGGTAATTTAGTCTTCGCTGGCGCCGTAAATCAATTTATTTCAAGACCGTGATCCATATCAAAGAAAAGTAACTTCAGTTTGATTATATTCAGATTTGAAATAGGTTTGGTAACAGCTAATGGAAAACCACACAAAAATACTTAAAAAAATGGCTGAAAGGATCAAAGTCTTCGAGCAGAGTGGCGGAGATATGGAAGAAGACCTTTGGCCACCAGCAAGAGAAGTATTGGCTGAACTTAGGTCAATCCTAAACGAGGCTGATCCTCCATTACTCCCTCAGTCAGATAACGATTAGTCTAACCAACTTCATACCAAACTGATGTCGAGGAGACTTACCACCGTCTTTTTATGTCTTTGCCTGACAGGCCAACTGTCAGCCCAGGCAACCATCGCCCGTGTCACTAAGATGCGGGGTGATATCCGTCTCAAAACCATTAATGAAGCCACTTTCTCTCCAACCAAGTCGGGGGCTTCAATCACTTCCGGCGATGTAATCAACGTTGGGAAAGAAAGTTTCTGTATGATCATTTTTCTCGATGACAAAAGTGTGTTAAAAATTCGGGAGGATACACAGTTCCAGTTCATAGACACTAAAAATACACGGACTTTGGAAATTGAGTTCGGAAAGATCCTCTCAGATGTCAAAAAAGAGAACAAAAAAGATTTCCGAGTGGAGACGCCGGTCTCTGTGGCCAGTGTGAAAGGGACTCAATTCTGGTCTGTTATTAACCGCATGGGTTTTGACAAGTTTTACGGTCTGGAAGGAATGGTTGATGTCTTCAATACCATTAGTGGGCAGTCCGTACCCCTCGGCCCGGGTGAAATGACACTATCAACTGCTACCGGGCAGGTTCTCACTTCTCCTGCTGATCCTGAAGAGGTGCCTGAAGATCCCGAGCAAGATATGGATCAAGAGCCTGATCCCGAAGAAGAGGCACAGGAGTCCGAGGAAGAACTGGAAATAGAAGAAACTCCTGAAGAACAGGTTGAAGAACCTCAGGAAGAACTGTTCCAGGAAGAAAAGGAACCTGAAGAGTTTTTCGAAGAAGAGGAGGCTCCCAAAGAAGAGCCTGGAGCCGAAGACACGTCTGAGGAAGCAAAAGAGCCTCTCACACCTCCAGCGAAGCCGTTCAATATGGGACTCGGTGTAGGTTCGGTCACCATAGATGGTGAGCTCTACAATCAAATCGCTTTGAGGCCTGAGTTTAAACTGGGCAATTTGGGCATTGGTTTCGATCTTGTCGTCTACATTGACAATGAAGGAAATGTCCGGAAAGACGAATGGGACGAGGCGAGCGATTTTGTCGACAAGTTTCTCTACATACGCTGGGGCGAAAAGTCTGATCCCTACTGGTTCAAGGTGGGCTCCCTGGAAAGTGTAACGCTGGGTTATGGCGGTCTTCTCTCTGGTTATTCTAACATGATGGAATTTCCATCAATCAGACGGGTTGGATTGAACACCGGGGTCAACTTCGGCAATTTTGGAACGGAACTTTTCTTCGCAAATGTTAAAGACTTTGGCCGTGGTGGAACTCTTCTCGGTTTGAGAGGGACTTACACAGTTTCTGAAAATCTTCCTTTGGCACTTGGCGTCAATTATGTGACAGATATGAACCAGTTCTCCGGTCTGAAGGATGTTGACGGGGATTCTTATCCGGACATATTCGACGATTTTCCTGACAGTACAAACCTGTGGAATGACACTGATCGGGATGGCATCCCTGACCCGCATGAAGGATTAGACAGTACCCGATGGGATATTGATAGTGATGGCGATAATATTTATGACGCTCTGGATGACAGTCTATTTCTAAAACCAAAGCCTTTCAGTTTGGAAGAAAACAAGAGCAAAGTAAACGCCTTCGCGTTTGATATTGGTTATCCTATCCTTACTGGCGACGCTCTGAATCTTGTAGTTTATTTAGAATACAACAGTTTGAATTTTCCCCAAGTTGGCACCGTAATCTCAGCTGATACATCTGAAGCCATTTCCGGAGTCGATACAACCGGTAGTCAATTCAGTCGGGCCGCTATGAGTGGTACAGGTATTACATTGCCTGGTATGCGTGCCAGTCTGTTTGGTTTTATTAATCTCAGTATGGAGTATAGAATAAAGAGTGATTATTTCCTCCCTCAGTTTTTTGATAAGGCGTATGATCTTAATAGAGTTTTGCCTGTATTTTCAGAAACGGGAACTGAAATTTATACAAAGGATATGCTCGTTTTCGCTGATTCCACTGCTGGAATGGATACCAAAGGGTACTACGGCTCCCTAGGTTTTAATCTTTTTAATCTGGCCAATTTTACCACCTCGTACGCAAACATGGTGGCACAGACGGAAACCGATACAACGGAATTCCGCAGCTTTTCCGCCAATCTGCTTATTAATACTGAAAATATTCCTAAGCTCAGTGAAGCCATGGCGTACTATCAACGTAATAACGATGAAAATCCATTTGATTTCGAAAATCCAACAATGAATACTGTATTGGGCTATCGAGTCGGATATGAGGTGGCAAAAGGCGTTAGCCTCGTATGGGATTACCGTCAATTCTACCGTGACACAGGGACAGGACTTGAACCTGTGAAAATGACCACCATCGAAACTGTCTTCAACTTCTAGATTCATTACTAAGTTGACTTCAAGGCCATGAAGACAGTATTAAAGTTTGATTCCGGCAGAAAAGGGTTCGACAAAGCTGCTCTTTTCCTGGTGGTATTGGCCGGGATGCTTGCCGCCTTCGGCGCTTTCTGGATTTATTTGTTCTTGAAATAGGAGGCGATATGGACATATCCATCGAATATTGCAGCGTCTGAAACTACCTACCTAGAGCCGCCAGTTTGGCGAACGAAATTCTTGAAAAGTACGGTAACGATGTTAAAGAACTTACTTTAATCCCTTCTGGAGGAGGTGTATTTGAGATTATTAATAATGGTAACCTCATCTTCTCCAAGAAAAGTCTGGACCGCTTTCCTGCTGATGGGGAAGTCATGAATCTGATTGAATCCGGTTAAAACAATCTTGATAGTGTTTCTGTCCGGTCACTTTTTAGTGGCTGCACAGGAGCCTGAAATCATCATCCTTTCAATCAAAGTGGGGTCTTCCATAGATGCGGCCGAAAATATCCTTATGGATCTGTTTCCTGACATCAAAGGATTTGAGAGCGCCCAGTTCTATGAGATATCTGAAAACCGTTATATGGCGAAGATAGTTTATGTGGACAAGTCTCGCCGACGGTTGAAGAAACGGTACTTTTCCTGGAAGCAGTTCCAGAGGTTAAAGTATCTTGCCGGAAGTCATCCTGAAATCACAGATGAACAGCGAGAGAAGCAGTTGGATTATCTCACTTATTTGCAAGTGCACAATATTATGGATGATATTCCGCCTAACACATTTTGCACTCTCAAACATTCCAACGGTCAGCATTATACTGGGACGTTCATCAGGTATGATGACAGGACGATCATATTTCAAACGTTGACCCAAAGGCTCCAATTCTCAATAGATGAGCTTGAATCGATCAAATATCGTCCCTTTATTGATGATGGTCAGCCGTGGAAAAAGACGCTGGCTTTCTCTGTGGGAGCTATAGCCGGTTTGGCCTTGGCCGAAGTTTGGAACGAACAGAAATCACCTCGGATCGATCTTATCTGGAACAACCGGTTTGTTGGCATTGGTGTGGGGCTGCTTCTGGGGATGGAAATGTTTGAGGCAGTGTCCGTTTTGACCTCTCCAAATCAGGTTATTGCACTGACACCGGAAGAATTGGCAAAAATGAAATGAAACCTCTACATTCTATAAGAGTATGATTTTTTGACACGGAGGAATTTGAATGGCTGAAGAACAGGCCCAAGACATAGATGCCCAGAAACAGTATCTGATGGCCAAAATCAACGAATTGACCGATGGTGTTGCCCCCGGTTATGGTGAAGCATTTGTCGAAGAACTTTTAGGACGGCTGGAAAAAACAGTGTCCGAGTTTAATGAGGAGATGTCAGAATTACTTGAGTCCCTCAAATCCAGTTCAGCTAAAAGAGATGAGAGACTTAAAGAGTTAATGGAAAAGGGGGATGATGCAACAGCTGAACCGTCTGCTGATAAGGCTGGTATGTCAGTTGCTGAGTCGGAAATGAGCGACTGGGAAAAACGACTGGAAACCAAGACCACTGAATCCGATGGGGAATCTGAAGCCACGCCAAAAAGTGAGGGGGAAGAAGAGGAAGACGAGAAACCAAAGAAGAAGGGTTTTTTCAAAAGAGGGAAGAAGAAAAAGAAGTAAAGACAGTCTCCCGATT
>DTTI01000077.1:0-13695 GCA_012964825.1 Candidatus Neomarinimicrobiota bacterium | reverse complement strand
TCCCGATTCTAACCCGATTGAACAGTCGGTTTTCACTTTTTTATCGATGAGAATAAATACATCTCTTCATCGTCATGGCGGTGGTCGCTGATAGCGACGTCAACAAAACCTGCGTCCAAAAGAAGTTTTTCAATGTTTGTTGGATCTGAAATGGGTCCCTCACCGTGGGTAAGGTCGTTTTCCAGTTTTTCGTCTGCGATGAAAAATCGCCCGTTCTTTTTCAGAACACGCAACACCTCCGCCAGTCCTTCGTCTACATCATCCCAGTGATGGAATGAATTGACAGCCATGGCAACTGTCACCGATCTGTCATCCATAGGAATTCTTTCGGCTTTGCCATCCATAAACTCAATGATTGCCACATTTGGGGCATCAGTGCTTTTTTCTCTTGCTATCCTCACCATACCGGGGGTTGGGTCTATTCCTATGACTCGACCTTCTGTAACTTCATTGGCCACCGACCTGCATGATGATCCGCTACCACAGCCGATATCCAATACCACATCTGTTTTATTAAAGGAAACCAGATCTACGGCCAGTGTTGTGGAGAAATGGTCTCCGTATACTTCATCGTACCATTCAGCCGTCTCATCATCCCATATTCTATCGTGATGAGATTCTGCTGGAGAGTTATCTGAATTTGAGTGCGAAGTTCTGATGTTGCCACATCCTTATCACTTTTCCAGAGGAATTGGTCTCGAAAATAATTTCTTCCCCCATCTCATCATTTTCGCGGATGCGACGGAAGGTATCGCCTTCAATGTGCTTTAGTTTTGTGATGGCACCAACGGGGTCGTTTGTTGGCAGAGAAACCGTAGCCAGTTCGCCTTCCCAGGTGATTACGGCCGTCTCACCGCCCCACGGTGCTTCACTGTAGTGCCCAATGTATTTAGTGAATTCCGGTTTCAAGGTCTTGGCGTTACCATCGGAGCTTGCCTCTTTCAAGGCGAGGGAGATGATATTGTACAGTTGCTGAGCGAAACGCCGTGAATTGACCCCTGAGGCGTTGGTCATGAAGATCGTGGCGATCTGACTGTTGGGTTGAATCAGCAGTTGAGACCGATAGCCGGGGCAGCTCCCGCCGTGCCCCAGAAACTTTTTCTCTCCATCTCGCCAGACTGAAAAACCAAGCCCCCAAGCCGGCTGCCAGTCTTCATCAAGAAAATGAACACGGTGCATTTCACGAAGTGTATTGGAGCTTAAAATCTCCTTACCACCATTTTCAAGGAGCCGGAATTGCCATGAGGCAAACTTTGCAAGATCATCAACGGTAGAACTGAATCCCGCCGCTGGACCTATGCCTTCAGCGTGGAACAATTCAACCTGAGGACGTTCTCCATCCCTGTTCCGGGCGGAATGGCCTACAGCCAGTTGCTTGCCATAGAGTTTTTTGGGCATCACCGTTCTGGTATCTTTTAGACCGAGAGGTTGGATAATGTTTTTTTCAACATAAGTGTCAAAATTTGTGCCTGAAACCTCTGCAACGATTTCACCCGCCAAAGTCAGTCCCAGGTTGGAATACTGAAAATAGGTATCAGCCGGGTAAAGAGTTTTTTGAGAAGAAATCTTGTTTTTGATTGATTTACTTGAAGGGAAGGGAAAGTCAGGAGGAGACCAGTAGGGAAAATCTGATTCTCTAGGTAATCCCGAGGAATGAGTAAGTAAACTTTGAATAGTTGATTCGCCCTTGTCTGCGTACAAATTCTTAATATCAAACCAAGGCAGATGTTTTGAAACAGGGTCATTGAGACGCAGTTTTCCTTGATCCCTAAGTTGCATAATAGCGATACTGGTAAAGAGTTTTGAGATAGAGCAAATGCTATAAATAGTTTTTGAATCTGTCTTTGATTTTTTGTCGGGATTGGAATAACCGAATCCGTCGCTCCAAATCAGGTTTTGATCGTGAACGATGGCCGCGGAGATGCCCGGCATCCCCTCATAATCCCTTTGGGCATCGAGCCATATCTCCACCAACTTTACCGCTTCAGAAACACGAGGATGATCGACAGTTTTCTTTGATTCGGCAAGATTAATCGTGAATAAAAAAACAACACAGACCAATATGAATCTTTTCATTGTATCTCCCTTTGTATTATTTACCCTTCTCCTGTTCTTTGATCATTTCTACTACCGCTACCAGAAGATCATTCGGAACCGGTACGGTTAGATTGTAATGACTGATTTTCCACACTCCCCCAATTTTCTCCAATACACCTGTGCCCCTGCATTCCCCATATTTTGCGTTTACCACCGTTTCGTCAAACCACGCCGTATCTCTATTTTCGTTAAAATAGATATGGCGTGAGGTGGGGGTATAGGTCCACCCTTTGCCTGAGTTAAATCGAGCGTTTGCGTAAGTCTTAAATTCTGGAATAGGCCACCTTTCTGTGGCGTCCGTACCCATGAAAACTGCATCATCAGTATAAAGAGAAAAGTATTTCTTTCCGTCAGCTTCATGAGCATAGAGATGGAGCGCATCCAGGGTTGAGGTCACTGCCTCTCTGTCCTGATCCTGGGCTTGTAAAGCGGTTATAGTTAATAGCATCAACAGTGATATTCTTACGCACTTTTCGACCAATTCACCACTCACTGAATTTTGTTTTTCAGTCAAGTTTATAGGGTAAGGAGGAATATGATTTTCGGTTTCTGGGAGATCAAATTCTCGGTTGTCAATCCTTTTGTTCAGATAGTCGAAGGCTTTGTACTCTGAATTATTTTTGTTGATTCCCATATCAGCCTCCTAGCCGTTATTTTATTTATTTATACGCTTTGGAATGAATCGAGGAACTGATTGTGAGTATACAGCATAATCTTTGCCAAACCGTTCTATTAGCTCCTTTTCTTCAAGTAAAACTACAAGAAATAGAGCCGGGATACAGAGAATGGTCAAAATGTATAAACCCAGAAAGTTTGCTATCAATGCATAGCCGAAATAACCAAACTGGATTTCAACATATCGTGGGTGTCGCATTTTACCATAAATGTCTTTTGTTAAGAGTTTACCAGGGTATCCATTTTTTGAAACCTCTGGATAACCAAGCAATATATTGCTCGTAAGGTGCTTCCGTCGTTCCAAGTAAATCACGACTGCTACAACCCAGCAAAACACACCAGCAATCGCAAGGATTGGCTGAAATCCATAATCAGTTCCGATGAGAGACAGCCGAAAATGATACAGTATGAATATTACGGTAAAAAACAGGCTGAAAAGAATTCCGTAAGTCCACCACGGATCGATTTTCCTCCAAGAATTGGCGAAGGGATGCACAAGAAACCAAAAGAGACATATCGGAGGAAATGTGACCACAATTAAAACGGCCAGTACATACCGGACGGTATCCATTCTTTATTCGATAACAAACGGTTTAGTCACAGCGTCCGGCCCAATCCCTCGTTTCGATTTTTTCACCATTTTCGCAACCTCCTCCATTAGTCTGGCATTGTTAGTTACAATACCATCCTTGATGGTGTGAACAATTCCCTTGGTGCGAATCATACTGCCATTTTCATCTATTGTTAGAGCACCGAAACTGTATAGGAATCGAAGATTGTAAGCGGGGTTACCATCCACCAACGCCAAATCTGCAATGTAACCTGGTCTGACAAGCCCCAGTTTCTCTTGTCGAAGTGTTTGTGAACTGTTAAGAGTGGCTGATTTTATCACTTCAAGGTTGTGCATTCCCGATTCTCGGAGAAGTTGTAGTTCTCGGACGTTTGAGAATCCCGGTGTGGCCCAGATATAGTTATCATCAGTACCATAGGCTACGCGACCACCTCTTTTGTTGAATTCATAGATAAGGTCTCCCCACAGATCAAAGGCGTAATACCAGTAATATTCATCATCGGAGGTCCAGTCATAGTGATAAGAGCCATGATAAGCCGGATTGGGAAGGTTCCAGTTGATTAAGGCTTGGTGGGTATACTTCTTATGCCATGGCAAGCTTTGTGACCGCACAATGTCCCGATTGGCTTCGTATACCACACGGGTAGGGAGCATGGTTACGCCATATGCAACAAGGGAGTCTGCCACTTCTGAAAGGAGCCTTTCTTTATCGGCTTCAACCCAAACTTTTCCAGCGTGGCGGAATCTGGCATTTTCATCATTGTAGTTGTAGTCACGGGGGAAGTCTTGAACGCTTCGGTCCAGCGAGGATTCACCATAACCGTAATGGTGTTCAATCATGGTGACCCCAAGCCGGGCAGCATCCACTGCCTGAACAACAGCATTTGAGGAAGGAGGGAGATGAACAGTGGTAATGCCGCCGTTTTCCCAGACCGCCTTACAGGCTGCAGCGAATAACTCTTGACTCCAAGCTTGGCCACCGAGGCTGACCACGTGAGCCCCTTGGGTAATCATTCTACGGACAATCTTGTCGGCATTCTTTGGGTCATCCTTCTCAACTTGTGTCATATCGACATTTCTTCCCCATCCCCAGATGGGAAAAAGACGGGGAGCTAGGATTTCATTTTTCTTACTTTTTTCCGCTTCAGACATGCCGGCTTCAAGTCCCCGATCCGCAGCGGGTACAAGTGTTGTAACACCATGAGCCAATTTCAAGTAATAGACATATTCGATCTCCATGGGTTCTTTCCGGAGATGCATGTGGAGGTCGGTCATTCCTGGCATGGCATATAATCCGGTTCCATCTATCAATCTATCACCTCTGGCACGGTCAGTATTGCCACGGCGTTCAGCAGTAACTGGATCAAAAGGTGTCATTTCAGTGATCATGTTCTGTTCTATAATGATATCATAAGGCCCCACCGGTGGACCACCGTGCCCTGGTATCACCATAATGTTCTGGATCACTAGTTTGTCGTATGGCCCTTCAGCAAGATCCCCGTAACGCTTTGGTGAAGCGCAAACGTTTGTTATAAAAAAAAGGGTCAAAAAAATCCAGAAGAGTCGTTTCATCTTTAACCTCACTTTGCCTTTATATTTTCTGAATTGTCCTACTTATTGCATCAGTTTAGAATACTGACCCTCAAAACGCAAGTCAATCAAATGAGATCTTTAAACTCATTTAGCGAGTAGGGTTTGGGCACAGAAATTCAGACGAATTCTCTGTGAAGTACTCCTGTTAGACACCCTATGGCGCCGGCAGCTTTGCAAAGTTCAGAGACATCAACAGTGTGACATTTGATATGGAGATTTTCAAGGAATAATTGAAGATTGGGATTGCCGGCGGGCATGACAATTTCCCTAGGACTAATGGTGACAAAATTAAATCCGGAATGAGCCAATGCCTCCTCAGAATCCGGAAGATAAACAATTTCATATCCAGACGACGCCAGCGCGTCAGCTCCGGCGTATACAAGCCTGAGAGGCCAGCCGATGGCTAGATCTTTATCTAGAAAACGAAGCATACCCATGAGATGCATGGTTCCCACCGGCATATCCACATTAGCAACAGTGGCACCCATATTTTCGAGCACTTTCGTCACCTGCCGCTGACCTTCTTCATTGGTACGAAGTCCGCGGCCGACAATGGCAATATCAGGACGAATCCACATGGCATCAGCGCCCTCGAAAGTTCCTGTCCCGCCTACACTTCTTATGATAGGTATTCCAAGGTCAGCCACTCGCCGGGCCGCCCACCGTTCCTCACCAGCTCTAACAGTAGAGGCCGGCCGTGCCATGATGATTCCTTCAGGAGTTGAAAAGAGAAGGTCGGCAAGAAACATCTGATTGGGGCTGGCTGGCGGTTCAGGATCAACATGATGGACCTCCACTCCGGCGTTCTGGTAAGTTTCTGCTAAGGCATCATGCTGGTCTTGAGCCTTGGCCAAATCAATTTTTTCAAGCATTTGAACCTTTTTCGGATCGTTAGAAGCTATAAGTTCATTACCGGGGCGGTGAAGAAGGATCGTCTTCAGGGGGGCATATTCGCTGTTGATTCCGCATTCCTTCCATACTGATCCCAATTCAGCATTGAGGGGATCCGTCCGTGGAGACCAACCGGGACCGCCGTAAGCGGAATGATTAAGTGGATTAGATCTGTCTGCCATGAAATAATGCGGTGACGAAGGTATGGATCGTAAACTGTTTGTTCCAACTCTTAACTTCTGACGGTAAATTTGAAAGAAGTTTCGGGGCCGTAGCTCAATTGGGAGAGCGCAGCGTTCGCAATGCTGAGGTCGTGGGTTCGATTCCCATCGGCTCCACTTAGGCTATGGTATATTGCCCTGCCCATGTTTTTAGGATCAAGCGGAGTAAACACTGGTGAGTTATCAGGTGTTAGCGCGGAAATACAGACCTGAAAAGTTTCAGGATGTTTTGGGTCAAGAGCATGTAACCAGGACACTGCTGAATTCTTTTGAAAGAGATCGCCTTGCACACGCTTATCTCTTTGCCGGGCCTCGGGGAGTAGGAAAAACCACTACCGCCCGTATTCTGTCAAAAGCGCTTAACTGCTTGAATGACAGTAGCGGAAATCCGTGTAACGACTGCCAAAACTGTAATGAGATCGCCTCTTCCCGGAGCATGGACGTTCTTGAGATCGACGGTGCTTCCAACCGCGGAATCGATGAAATGCGAAATTTGAGGGAGCTGGTGAAGTATGCACCAATCAACGCTAAGTTCAAAGTGTTCATCATTGATGAGGTACATATGCTCACTCAGGCGGCCTTCAACGCTCTGCTTAAAACTCTGGAAGAACCGCCATCCCACGTCAAGTTCATTTTTGCTACCACCGAACCGAACAAGGTTTTGCCCACTATTCTATCACGATGCCAGCGGCACGATTTCCATAGAATGTCACTGGACGTCATCGAAAGTGGTTTGAGATCAGTTACTGAAACAGAAGGAATAAAAGTTGAGGAGAGCGTGCTCCACCTCATCGGCAATATGTCAGACGGCAGCATGCGGGATGCCTTGAGCCTCACCGACCAGCTCATCGCTTTTTGTGGAGATTCTGTCACCCTGAAAGTTGCCACTGAAATGCTGGGCATTATCCCAAACGACCTGTTTTTCAACGTCACCGATGCTCTTAAGTCTAAGGACCATGGTGCCTTACTTGTTCAATTGTCGGAAGTTCACGCCAAGGGTTTTGCCCTGACTGAATTTATCAGCGGTCTCAACCACCATTTGCTGAACCTCCTTATTGCCAGTGGGGAAAAGGGTGACCAGTTACTGGACATGACAGAGGATCTGAAGAAACGCTATTCTGAAGAGAGTACAGGCTGGGACTCCCGCGACCTTATCCGGCAGATCGATCACGTTACCGTCATGACGTCAGAATTGAAGCATGTTCAGCAGCCGAAGATTTATGTGGAGGCCATGATACTAAAACTTGCGGAAATGGACGCTTCAGTGAAAATAGCCGACATCCTGCAAAAACTAGCTTCAGGAAATAGAGTAACAAATGATACTGCAGAACTGAAGGCAATTGAGATTTCCCAGCCAGCGACGAAACCTGAGGCTGAACCGGCAGTTAAGGAAGAATCTTTGAGTGCTGTAAGTGAAGATATGCGGGAAAAGGAAGAGGCGAAATCTCCCGGTGAGCAAAGTCCGCAACTTGAAAAAGTCATCAAGCAATGGGGGGAGGTTATTAACAAAGTTTCCGAAAATGGCACATCTATCAGCACCTTTCTTTCTCACGGTGAGCCGGTCGAACTTACAGGAAAAAGACTGATCATTGGCTTTTCTAAGAAGTATAGATTTCAGCTGGATGTACTGAAGAAAAATACAAGGAGGATCGAGACCAGCCTTGAAGATGTATTAGGCCAGGAGATGCGAGTAGAATTCGTTTTAAAGAAAAATGAAAAAGGTTTGGTTGATAAAACTGGGAAAATTCACCCTGTCACTCAACGTATGCTTGAATTGTTTGGTGGTGAAATCATAGATTAATTCACTATAAGGAGGCGTCATGTTTACAAAAGGCAATTTTCAGAATATTATGAACCAGGCCAAAAGTGTCCAGGAGAAACTTGAATCCACTCAGGCTGAACTGGAAAAACTGGAAGTAAAAGGTCAGGCGGGTGGAGGAATGGTCGTTGCGAAGGTTAATGGTAAGTCGGAACTTCTATCATTAAACATCGATCCTGAAATCCTCAACGATGATGTGGAGATGGTGGAGGATCTCATCGTGGCAGCTGTGAATCAGGCCTTGAGAAAATCGAGCGAGGAATCTCAGAAGCGTATGTCCGGAATCTCGGGCAGCATGCTGGGTGCACTGGGTGAACTCAAAATTCCTGGCAGCTAGTACGGAATGAATGCCCTTCCCGAATCACTGAATCGATTGATAGATGGTTTCACTGATTTTCCCGGCATCGGGAAGAAAACAGCTGAGCGAATGGCTTTTTATCTATTAAAATCAAATGACGGGTGGGCACAGAATCTCGCCAAGTCCATTATTAATGTAAAAGAATTGATCCATGAATGTCCTACATGCCATAATATTTCTGATACATCTTCGTGTTCTATTTGTTCAGATACCAAACGAGATTCGTCTTTACTTTGTGTTGTTGAGGATACGACAGATTTAGTAGTTTTCGAGAAGACGAATCATTTCCGAGGAAAGTATCACGTTCTCGGCGGTGTTCTGTCTCCTCTGGATGGAATTGGTCCGGAGGACTTGCACTTCGATACATTGCTTGAAAGAGTGAACGGAGAAGAAGAAGTGATCATTGCCACAAATTCCAGCGCCGAGGGTGAAACCACCGCCCTCTATCTGGCAAAGCTCTTGAAAGATTATAACGTTAAGGTGACGCGGCTGGCCAGCGGAATTCCTGTGGGTGGAGAATTGGAATACACGGACGAAGCGACTCTGGTGAGTGCCCTAGAGGGGCGTAGAGAGATCTGACATGCTTCCAAATATTCTGACCATTGGTCGTATTCTCCTGACGCCGCTTTTCATCCTCTGTCTTTTTTATGAGGCGCCGTGGTCAAAGGTGAGCGCGCTGGGGATCTTTATTTTCGCTTCCGTAACGGACGCCTTTGATGGTCACATTGCTCGGAAACGTAACCTTGTGACCAAAACCGGAGAGTTCCTGGATCCACTTGCTGACAAGATTCTTGTTGTTTCAGCTTTCCTGTCGTTTGCTCTACTAGACAAGATTCCATTCTGGATGGTAGGGCTAATTGTTTTCAGGGACCTGTTTGTGACTGGACTGCGAATGCTCTTTCTTAACAATGGCATCAGCCTTGTTACCAGTAAGATTGCGAAGGCAAAAACAGGCGCTCAGATAACGGCTATTATTTTTGTGCTTATCTATCTGTCCTTAAAGACTCTTTCGTTTGTTGACGCATCACAGCTTATCGTATTTATCGACAGCTTCAATCTCATTTGGATCATTGTTTTCTCAGCGACTATCTTTACGGTCTACACCGGCCTGCATTATTTATATATCAACCGCGCATCTATTGAAGCCTTTATCGAGCATTCCAGCGACGGTGCGTGAGGACGGCTCTCGTCCATTCTGCTGACTGGCTCGCAACCTGTTTCCGCATCGGATATCTCCCTTTAGCTCCAGGCACTTGGGGAAGCGCCTCAGCAGTGATTGCCTGGCGCCTTTTACCAGAGATGGACCTTTTCAGGCTATCCCTGATCGTAATTGTGATCTTTCTCGTTGGCGTTAATGCTTCTTCCATCGTTTCTAATAAAGAGAGGGACAGCGATCCTTCCAAGGTAGTCATCGATGAATGGGTCGGAATGTGGATTGCCCTACTTATGATCCCGAACGAATGGGTGTGGCTCGGTATTGCATTTCTTCTGTTTCGGGTTTTTGACATCATAAAAGTATATCCTGCTAATCGTTTCGAGCGCCTCCCCGGTGGCTGGGGAATAATGATGGATGATGTGGTGGCGGGTCTCTATGCAGGAGTTGTCACACAGGCGGCGGCCCTTTTGCTATGAAGAGTGCCATTCTCACAATTGGTGATGAGCTGCTGGGCGGTTACACCCTTGATTCAAATGGCGCATGGATAGGGCGCAAACTTATGGATATCGGAATCAGGACTATTTGGAAATCATCGATGGGGGACATTAAAGATGAGATCGTGGAAGCGATGGCACTGGCGGCCAGCAAAGCGGACATAGTCATCTGTACGGGAGGACTAGGACCCACCAGGGATGACGTCACCTTGGACGCCTATTGTGAATTCACCGGTGCCGGCTTGGAAATGGATGAGAACTATCTGGAACTACTAAGGGAGAGGTTCTCTCGGCGTGGTGTTGATATGCCCGAATCGAACCGGAATCAGGGACTTGTGCCGGACAGAGGAACACTTATCCCCAATCTAAAGGGTTCGGCCAGAGGAATGTCGTGCATAGTGGAAGGGACCTGGCTCTGTATTTTGCCGGGTGTGCCTATGGAGATGCAATCTATGATGGAGGAGACTGTTCTACCGGAATTGGAAAAGATGTCTCCCCACCAACTGATAATTACCAATATCCGCACAACCGGTGTTATGGAATCAAAACTCCACGATCTTCTGGAACCTGCTATGGAAAAATCCACTGTGAATATTGCTTTTCTTCCGGGCTTCAGCGGTGTTGATCTTCGGCTTACCTCGGATGAAGAGTCTGCCGTTGCTAACCTGGCGTCAAAGATCTATGAGCTGGCTGGTAAGTACATTTATGCTGAAGACTGGATCACTCTTGAGGAGACGGTGGGAGAGTGCCTGAGAGAGAAAGGCCTAACTCTGGCTTTGGCCGAATCGTGCACTGGTGGTCTATTGGGGGACAGGATTACCAACGTGCCCGGCAGCTCAGACTACTTTGCCGGGGGCGTTGTCTGTTATTCCGATAAAGCGAAGATAAATTTGGTGGGCGTAAAAAGTGAAACTTTGAAAAAATTTGGTGCTGTCAGCGAGGAGACAGCGGCTGAAATGGCTGCCGGTGTCCGAAAAGCATTCGGCGCTGATATCGGTGTCTCTATAACAGGCATCGCCGGCCCCGGCGGCGGAACGGAAGAGAAGCCTGTGGGGCTGACCTGTTTTGGTCTTGATGATGGTGATAAGCCGTTTACGCGGTCTGTCACATTTTACCGAGATCGCCGGTTTAATAAAGAACTGTCAGCTCAGACAGCCCTCAATTCTGTCCGACTGAAAATAACGGGCCAGATATGATACCCTTGCTGAGAAAATGGTGCTGACACCTGTTCTCCATGAAGAAGCTTCTTTGAATCCAGCCTCCAGTCCTAACTCTATCTATTGTGGTGATAATCTAACTGTACTTCAACATTTACTTGAAAAGCACAGTAATCTTGTAGATATGATCTACATTGATCCTCCATACAACACCGGTAAGAACTTTACTTTCCGGGACAGTTTCAAACATGACCGGTATCGGTCACTACCATCCCTCCAAGATGCCAAGAATGCGGATCCCCACTCGCTTTGGCGGAAGTTCATGGAACCGAGGCTCGAAATATCCAAAAATCTGCTTTCTGAAAAAGGATTAATCTTTATTTCTATTGATGATAATGAAATTCATAATCTCCGTCAAATGATGGGGGAGATTTATGGTGAAGCGAATTTCATAGCCACGTTGGTGCGCCAAAGTGGTGTAGCTCCGAGACAGGATGCCCGGCATGTGGCAGTTCAGCATGATTATGTGGTGATTTATGCAAAAGATTCCAAAAAGACCATTGTGAACAGGAAACTAAGCGACCTGAAAGGTTTTGTCCATGAGGATCAGCATGTTGAAGAGAGAGGACGCTATCGGTTGAACAAATTGGACCGCGGGTCAATTAGATATTCAGAAAGTCTCGATTATCCTATCACAACTTCTGGTGGAGTTGAAGTGTGGCCGGGCGGCGATCCTGATGACAGAAGATGGACGTGGCGCTGGTCGGAGAAAAAGGTTTTCTGGGGAGTTGAGAACGACTTCATTGTTTTCAAGGAGAGCCGAAATGGTAAAGCATCTGTCTATTATAAGGAATACGAAAAAGTCGATAACCAGTGTCGACCAAAGGTGAGGACAAATCCCTATTCTACACTCATCAGAGGGTGCCCCAACGAGAAGGGAAATCGTGAGCTTAAAGCTCTCTTTAAAAGGAGGGTTTTTGACTACCCCAAACCGGTGGCTCTCATTAAGCACCTCCTTAAAATGGGCAGTCATAAAGATTCTTTGATACTCGACTTTTTCGCCGGTGCTGGAAGTACCGGTCACGCTGTCTGGAAATTGAATCGCCAAGACGGAGGAACTCGCCGGTTTATCCTGGCTCAGCTGGATGAGCCTGTGCTTGATGGAGAAGTGGCAAAGGATTTTCCAACGGTAGCGGACATCACTATGGAACGGATGAGAAGGGTTGCAAAGCAGTATAGTGAATCTGAAAATAGTGATAATCTTTTTGGTTTTAATGTATTCAGGGTGCCTTCATAAGTGGCATTTGTTATTTTTAAAAAGCTTGAACAACGAAGTTTGATTTAGATTCCTTAGAACCACCTGTCCATGTTAAGTAAGGGGTTGTTATGGCAGAATTAAACATAAATCAAATATTGGTAAAGGAAGATGACCCTCGTGGATTAGAAAACCTGTATCGTTCAGACCCCGATGCTTTCGAAGCGGCAATGAGATCCGCTGTTTCGTTAAAACCGGAATCAGTATCATTTCAGTTTTGGCAGGCCCGTTTCGAACGCTATAGTGAAGTTGAAAACCCATCTGTTGTGCCAATAGCAGTTGTATTAATGTTAGCTGCTGTCTTTGGACTTATAGTTAGGATTCCAGAAATTTTTCTGACTGAAATTTGGTATTATCCGAGATTTGCACCTTTTTTTACAGTCCTATCGGTTGCTACTTATTTTCTCTTAAAGAATTTCAATCGAAGTTTTTCTATTGGATTGATGATTTTCGCTATTTTGACGTCAACGTATTTGACATTACTACCTGAATGGCAATCATCAGATTCAATCATTATGGCACTCATCCATTTACCGTTTACTGTATTTATTTGTCTTGGATTATGTTTTGTGCAGCAGGCCTGGCGAGAGACTGTACAGCGTGTTGCCTTTGTAGAGTATTGTGGCGAACTACTTGTCCTGAGTACGCTGATTCTGATCGGAGGTGGGGTGCTAACCGCTTCTACAGTGGGGCTCTTCGCGTTAATGGATGTGGATGTATTGGAGTGGTATATGCCAAATGTTGGGCTCATTGGAATTGTTTCAACACCATTGGTAGCGACCTACCTCTATGATTCAGTATTACAAAGAAAACTGCATATTGCAGTATTACTAGCTAAAGTTTTTTCACCACTGTTTTTAATTTTTGTTTTGTCTTATATGGTGACGATGATAGCAATGGGTAATAGTCCGTTTGTGCATAGAGAATTTCTCGTGGTGTTCAATGGTTTGCTGGTTCTGATCTTAGGTATGGTCGTTTTTACGGTTGTAACGCGCCATAAAGATGCTCAAGTTTCGATTGTAGACTATGTGAATATTGCTCTAATAAGCGCAACGTTATTACTCAATGCTTTGGCCCTCGCTGCAATCCTATACCGTTTGGCCGAATACGGGTTCACTCCAAATCGATTTTGTGTGCTGGGTGTTAATTTAATCGTGTTTGTTCACCTGATCATTATTATGGCCGCTTATATAAAAGTTATGTATCGACAGATTGGTTTTGATATGCTGCGGGAATCCGTTGTCCGTTATTTTCCTGTTTATTGTTGCTGGTTTGTTTTTGTTACTTATCTAATTCCGCTGGTCTTTGGATTTGTTTGAAAAGCTGAAGAAGTTTATCATGAGCGAGA